>JAYUBJ010000513.1:0-4179 GCA_043740915.1 Verrucomicrobiota bacterium | reverse complement strand
GGCTGGTTTGTCACGCGCAGCTTTACCGCGAAGGACGATGTCGTGGTCGTCGGCGCCCAGCAGTTGTTAAGCGAAGAGTTGAAGAGCAAGGACTAATTCTTCGCCATGCTTAACCGCATCGTTTCTTTCTCCCTCCGGCACCGCGGCATCGTGATCGCGCTGGCGTGTGTCGTGCTTTTTTACGGCCTCTACGTCGCCAACCACGCCAAGCTTGATGTCTTCCCGGATTTCGTCCAGCCACAGGTCGCGATTCAGACCGAAGCGCCGGGACTGTCGCCGGAGCAGGTCGAGGAACTGGTCACGCGTCCCATCGAGACGACGGTGAACGGGCTGGGCAACATGGAATCGCTGCGCTCGGAGTCCATCCAAGGTTTGTCCATCATCACGGTCGTGTTCAAGGAGGGCACGGAAATTTTTCGCGCGCGGCAGATGCTCGGCGAGCAACTCGCCGAGACCGCTGGCGGCTTGCCCGTCGGTGTCAAAACTCCGCGCATGTCTCCGCTCACGTCCTCGACGATGGATCTGCTCAAGATCGGCCTGGTCTCGGAAAAGATGACGCCGATGGACCTGCGGACGTTTGCGGACTGGACGCTCAAGCCGCGTCTGCTTTCCGTGCCGGGCGTGACGCGGTGCATAATTTTTGGCGGCGAAGTGCGCCAATTGCAGATTCAAGTCCTGCCGGACCGGCTGCTCGCCTACGATCTCGCGGTTTCCGACGTGCTGGCGGCGGCACATGTTTCGACGGGGGTGATGGGCGCAGGATTTGTCGAGACGATCAATCAGCGCATCACCATTCAGACCGAAGGCCAGGCGCTCACGGCGGAAATACTCGGTGAAGTCGTCGTCGCGCACACGAATGGTTTCAGCGTCCGGCTCAAGGATGTGGCGCGCGTGGTGGAAGGCGCGGAACCGAAATTCGGCGACACCCTCATTCAAGGCCAGCCCGGCGTGTTGATGGCGATGGCCAGCCAGTATGGCGCGAACACGTTGGAAGCGACGCTGGCGGTTGAGGCCGCGTTGGCGGAGTTGAAGCCGGTCTTCGAAAAGCAAGGCATCACACTCTATCCGCGCCTGCACCGGCCCGCGTCGTTCATCGAGGCGGCGCTCAAAAACATGAAGCACTCGCTGGCGCTCGGCGGCGTGCTGGTGGCGGTCGTGTTGTTTCTGTTGCTCGGCAGCGCGCGCTCCGCGTTCATTTCGCTGACGGCCATCCCCATGTCGCTGCTCACCGCCGTGATCGTGCTGCAAAAGTGCGGCATCACCCTCAACACCATCACGCTCGGCGGCCTGGTCATCGCCCTCGGCGCGGTGGTGGACGATTCCATCATCGACGTGGAAAATATTTTCCGCCGGCTGCGCGAAAACAAAACCCACGCGCACCCGCGCCCGGTCATCAGCGTGGTTCTGCTGGCGTCGCTCGAAGTGCGGCGGGCGATCGTCTTCGCCACGTTCATCGTGGCGCTGGTTTTCCTGCCCGTGCTGACGCTGACCGGGCTACAAGGCAGTTTCTTTGCGCCGCTCGCGTTGAGCTACATTCTGGCAATCATGGCCTCACTGCTGGTCGCGCTCACGCTTACGCCGGCGCTGGCGTATTTGTTTTTCGACAAGGGCGCGGCCCGGACCGACGAGCCGCGCCTGCAACATTGGCTCAAGGCGGGCTATGCCCGCGCGCTCAGCTTCATCACCCGCTGGCCGCGTGCCATCATGGTGGCGGTGGCGGTGGTGTGTCTCGGCGCGCTCACACTGCTGCCGCAGGTCGGAGAATTCTTGCCGGAGTTTCGCGAAGGACACTTCGTGCTCCAGGTCTCGACCGCGCCCGGCACGTCGCTGGTGGAAATGTTGCGCGTCGGGAAACGAATCTCCGACGAGCTGCTTAAGAACAAGAACATCGCCACCATCGAACAACAGGCGGGGAGAGCCGAGCAGGGCGAGGACACTTGGCCGCCGCATCGGAGCGAATTCCACGTGGAACTCCAACCGATTTCCGGCAAGGACGAGCAGAAGATGGCCGACGAGATTCGCGAGGTTTTGGAAAAAACTCCCGGCATCCAGTTCGAAGTGCTGACGTTTCTCGGCGATCGCATCAGCGAAACGATCTCCGGCGAGACTGCGCCCGTGGTGGTCAACATTTTCGGCGATGATCTCGACCTGCTCGACACCAAGGCGCGCGAAGTCGCGGGCGTGCTCAACACCGTACCCGGCCACGCCGACGTGCAGGTCAAAACACCGCCCGGCTCGCCGCGCATGGCCGTGCGTTTACGTCCCGATCGGCTGACGCAGTTTGGCTTTCGCCCGGTCGAAGTGTTGGCGGCAATTCAAACCTCGTATCAAGGTGAGGTCGTGGCGCAGACGCATCGCGCGAATCGGGTGGCTGACGTGGCGGTGATTTTGGATTCGAAAGAACGGCAGGACCCGGAAGCCGTCGGCGCGCTCGTGCTGCGCGCCCCGTCGGGCGCCCTCCTGCCGTTGCGCGAATTGGCGGAGATTTATCCCACGAGCGGACGCCACTCCATCACCCACGAAGGCGCGCGCCGCCGCCAGACGGTGACGTGTGCGACGCGCGGACGCGACGTGAGTTCATTTGTCGAGGAAGCAAAGAAACAAATCGCGGCAAAAGTCAACTTTCCCGCGGCCACCTACGCGGCGTTAAGCGGCGCGGCCCAGGCCAAGGAGAGAGCGCAACGAGAGCTGCTGATCCACTCTGCCATTGCCGCCGTGGGAATCTTACTTTTGCTGACGATTGTGTTTCACAACTGGCGCAATCTGCTGCTGTTGCTGGTCAACGTGCCGTTCGCGCTCGTGGGCGGCGTGCTGGCGGTGTGGCTGACCGGCGTGCTTGATCCGCGCGCAGGTTCGCTCACCATCGGCTCGCTCGTCGGTTTCGTCACCCTGTTCGGCATCACGATGCGCAATTCCATCATGATGATCTCGCATTTTGAACACCTGGTTCAAGAGGAGGGCATGACGTGGGGGCTTGCTGCGGCGATGCGCGGCGCTTCCGAGCGGTTGATGCCCATTCTGATGACGGCCACCGTAACCGCGTTGGGTTTGCTGCCGCTGGCCCTCGGCACCGGCGAGGCGGGCCGCGAGATTGAAGGCCCGATGGCCATCGTGATTCTCGGCGGGCTGCTGACTTCCACCGCGCTGAATCTCCTGGTGCTGCCGACGCTGGCGCTGCGGTACGGACGATTTGAGCGGCGCGACCCGGCTTTGGAGGACGCTTGACCACCGGTGATATTGACTTTCCCGCCTCGTTCGCCATCCTCGCACCATCAAAATGCTGCTCCCGGTCGGAATGGCCGGGCCCACGCTTGGGAAAGCCATTAAACGATTTCCGATCCGAATGAAATCTCCACGACCCTTGCTCCTGGCCTCGATCCTCCTACTTCTCGTCCTCGTCCCCGCCGGCGCGATCGAGAAATGGCTCTACTGCCCGACCAATCTGCTCGTGGACAAAAACGTCGATGCGCTGGAAACCCTCTGGCGGCGGGCCTCGGCCGCAGGCTTCACGCAGGTGCTGCTGAGCGACTCGAAATTTTCGCGGCTCGAGGAAATGTTTTCGCCGAACTATCCGCGCTATCCCAAGAACGTCGAGCGCGTGAAGCAGCTTGCGAAGGAGTTGAAGCTCGAACTCGTGCCGGCGGTATTCCCGATCGGCTACTCGAATGATCTCCTCAACCGGGACGTGAATCTCATCGAGGCGCAGCCCGTGAAAAACGTCCCGCTCGTCGTGCAGGGTGGCGTGGCGCGCCTTGACGATCCCGCGGTGCCCGCATTTCCCGAGGGCGGATTTTCCGACCTGAAGAAATGGGGGTTTCACGATGAGAGCGTCGTGGCCGAGAATGGCGCGGCGCGGGTGCTCGAGGGCAAAGCGGGGAACGCGCGGATTTTTTTCAAACTCCCGCTCCAACCGTGGCGGCAGTACCACGTGTCGGTGCGCGTGAAGACGCGGGATTTTCACGGCGAGCCGGAGATCAAGGTGCTGGCGGACGGCGGCAACGGCGCAGGGCTTCAGTGGAACACGCTCGGCGTAAAAGCCACGCAGGAGTGGACAGTGCATCACGCGGTTTTCAATTCGCAGAAATTCACCGAGGCCACGCTCATCTTTGGGATCTGGGGCGTTGGCGGCGGTTCTTTGTGGTGGGATCAGCCGAAGATCGAGCCGGTCGCGTTTCTCAA
>JAYUBJ010000512.1:0-4181 GCA_043740915.1 Verrucomicrobiota bacterium | reverse complement strand
ATACTTGCCGCAGAGTTCGACGTAGAAGGCGACCAGTTCGTCGCCGGACAGCTTGCGCCCGCTGCTCTTCTTGAAGACGTAGGTTTCGTTGCCAGTGTAAAATTCGCTGCTGGCCACATCGAGGGCGAGGAAGATTTCCTTGCCCGCCTTGTAGCCCGCGTCTTTCGTCGCCTGCAAGATCACTTCGATGGCCGCTTCGGCGCTGTCGAGCTTGGGCGCGAACCCGCCCTCGTCACCGACGGCGGTGCTGAGGCTCTTCTTTTTCAACACGGCCTTGAGCGCGTGGAAGATTTCCGTGATGGCCTGGAGGCCATGGCTGAACGTGTCGAAACCTTTCGGCACGATCATGAATTCCTGAAAATCAATCGGCGCATCGGAGTGCGCGCCGCCGTTGATGACGTTGGCCATCGGCACGGGCAGCACCTTGGCATTCGGTCCGCCTAGATACTTGAAAAGCGGCTGGCCCAGCGCTTCGGCGGCGGCCTTGGCGTTCGCGAGCGAGACGGCGAGGATGGCATTGGCGCCGAGCTTTGATTTTGTCTCGGTGCCGTCGAGGGTGAGCATGAGGCCATCGACGGTGAGTTGATCCAGCGCATCAACGCCGCGCAATACCGGGAGGATTTTGCCGGTCACATTTTTGACCGCCTTGGAAACGCCCTTGCCCAGATAGCGTTCCTTGTCGCCGTCGCGCAATTCGAGGGCCTCGTGTTCGCCCGTGCTGGCGCCGCTGGGGACGGCCGCGCGCCCGACCGCGCCGCCGGCGAGAATGACGTCAACTTCCACGGTGGGATTGCCGCGCGAGTCAAGGACTTCACGGGCCTGGATGTCAGCAATGGTGCTCATAGTTCAATGTTCAATTTCAAATTTAGCAATCGCGCGGGCATCATAGAAGCGAGTGAAAGCGAGTCAAGTGCAGCCATGCTTTGGTGGTTCCATCCTTGGGCCGGACCGCGGCTGTGTCCCGCGCCGCGCGGGATCAGCCGCAGCATTGTCAACGCGCTGCGACTGACGCGGCGACACAGCCGCGGTCCGCCATATTTTAAATCGCCGCGCTTATGGCTTGGGTATTTCCGCGCCGTAATTCTTGGCGAGATATTCGGCGAGGGCATCCATTTTGTCCGTGGGAATGGGCGCGCCGTACTTGTCCTTCATCTTTTGCACGGAGGCCCGCCAGGCGGTGCGCGAGAGGCGCGGCTGCGTGGAAATGTAATCGGCGGAATGACAAGTCAGGCAATGCAGGTTGGCGAGATCCATGCCGGGGCCGGCCTTGAGTTTTGCAGTTTCCGGCGGCAGGACATACCGCTCCGGCGCGGCGACGGCCAGCTTGACGGCGAGCAGAGCCACCGCGAGCAGCCCGAAAATAGAGACTGATTTTCTCATATGGGGTAAGGGTCGCTTTGAATCAAGCCGCGGTGACCTGGACGGTTTCCACCACGTTGCGCATGTAGCCGGCGGGGTTCCAGAGCGCCTCCAGCGGCTGCGATTGCCCGATGCGGTTGGTGGCTTTCGCCTTGAGTTCAAATGCGCCCGTCCGCATCGGCGTGAACTGGATCCGCCAGCCGCGAAAGGAATATTTTCCAAGATCCTTGAGCAATTCCGCTTCGCGCCAGTTGCGTCCGCCGTCTTCGGAAAAAAGCACTTGCTGAATGCCATAACCACCGTCGAACGCGATGCCCTTCACCTCGAGCGGCTGGCCGGACTTCAATTGCGCGCCGTCCGGCAGACTGGTGATTAACGAACGCACGTTGTAACGGCTGATGGGCACGGTCTTCTTCGGGGTGGTGCCCGGCTCGACACAGGCGCAGGCGTTGTCGGGAATCCGGTAGGCGGGATTCATCCAATAGCCGTTGAAAACCTCGTCGATCACCGTGATCTCATGCACATGCTTGACCCAATAAGTTCCGTAATGGCCGGGCACCACGACGCGCAACGGAAAGCCGTTCAGCACGGGCAACTCCTCGCCGTTCATCTCGTAAGCCAGCATCACCTCACCGTCCAGTGCTTGTTCGATGTCGAGCGCCTTGACGAAGTCCGGCGTTTGTGCGACGAACGCCGCGTCGAGGCCGTTGAAAGTGGCCTGCCGCGCGCCCGCGCCCACTCCGGCCTTCTCGAGCACGTCCTTGAGGCGGACGCCCTTCCAGCGCGCATTGCCCATCGCGCCGTGCCCGCTCTGACCACCGGGCACGCGTGGCTGGCTAAAACCGCGGCTGTTCCCGGAACATTGGTTGACCGCGACGATCTCGACTGGCTCGAACTGCGACTTCAAGTCTGCGAGCGACAACGCCACTGGAGCTTTGACGTTGCCTTTGATCTGCACGCGGAATTTTTCGACGTCGACGTTTGGCGGCGTATTGAACGTGAGATGGTATCGGACAAAGAACGCATCATTGGGTGTAATCAGGCTTTCGTTGAAAACGGAAAACGGCGTCTCCAACTGCGGCGGACGCGTCGTCAGCCGGATCAGCGGACGCTTCTGCGGATATTTCACGAGCGGGCGCTCGCCGTTTTCAAACGGCAGTGTGACGATGTCCTCTGCCTGCGCCGGCCAGAGCGGGCTGGACAAACCGGCCATGCTGGCCGTTGTAAGGAACTGCCGTCGCGACCATCCGCGGTTCTTTTTTGGGCTAAACATGGGCTAGTTTTAGCGCCTCTTTCGAAAATGGGAAGCGTGGATCAAAAAACCCTCTTACCAATATCGGGATGAAAAGGGGAGATCGGAATCGGGGAGCGATGAGGACGCAGCGGTTTACTTGGAGATCAACCAGTAAACCAACGAGACAACCACCAGGATCAACGGGACGGCAAAGAGGGCAAGTTTTAAGCCTGCCGTCAAGGCCAGGCCATCGCAGAATTGCCGCAATTTGTGTAAGCGCTGTTCCGCCGCTTCATGCTCCACCTCGTGGTCACTGATTTCCACGACGCGAGTGGAGACGTAATGCTCGGTGGCTGCTTCGGGGTCGCCGCTGGCATTGGCCACCGCTTGGGTCCATTGCGGCTGGCGCGGGCTGCGCGTTTGAATCTCGCGCCACGCCACCTTTGAGTAACGTTCGGTCTGGATTCCGGGGTTCACGCAACAAAGATGCAGCAAGGCGGCTCAAAACGCAAGCTGCTTGTGCTCCACAACGATTCAAAAAGCTATTGTCGCCCGCCGTGTTTCTCGGCAATCTCTCCGCTCTTATGCAGCAGGTTAATCTGGGCATTATCGGCGGCGGCACGGTCGGCGGTGGCGTGTATCAGGCCATTCAAAAAAATGGCCTGCTCATGGCGTCGCGGCTGGGCGTGCGCCTGCACGTCGCCCGCGTGGCTGTGCGCGACTTGAAAAAACAGCGGGCCGTCCGCCTCCCCGCCGTCCTCCTCACCACCGACTGGCGCAGCGTCGTCCACGACCCGCAGGTCAACCTGATCGTGGAACTCATGGGCGGCACCACGACCGCGCGCCAAGTGGTCCTCGCGGCCTTGAAAGCCGGCAAGCCGGTGGTCACCGCCAACAAGGCGTTGCTCTCCGCGCACGGCGAGGAACTTTTCGAAGCCGCGCAGAAATACGGCGCGAATCTTTATTACGAAGCCAGCGTGGCCGGCGGCATTCCGATCATCAAGGTGCTGCGCGAGGGGCTTATCGGGAATCGCATCACGCGGCTTTACGGCATCGTCAATGGCACCTGCAATTACATCCTCACCCGGATGAAGCTCGAACGCGCGGACTTCGCCGACGTGCTGGCGGACGCGCAGCGGCTTGGTTACGCCGAGGCCGAGCCTTCGCTCGACGTGGACGGCCACGACGCCGCGCACAAGATCGGCATCCTCGCCTCGCTCGCGCACGGCTTCTGGGTGAACCCGAAGCAGATTTACGTCGAGGGCATCCGGCAGATCAGCAAGCTCGACATTCAATTTGCGGCCAAGCTGGGTTACACCATCAAGCTGCTCGGCGTGGTGAAAAAAACGGAAGGCAAAGGCCGAAAAGCAAAAAGCGAATGCGCTCCCGTGCAGGTCTCTGTCTATCCCGCACTGGTGCCCAACTCACATGTGCTCGCCAGTGTGAACCACGCCTACAATGCCGTCTTCGTGCGCGGGGACATCGTGGGCGACACGCTTTACTACGGACGCGGTGCCGGGCCGGACGCCACCGCCAGCGCGGTGTTGAGCGACCTGGCCGACGCCGCGCTCGACTCGAAGTGCGGCGC
>JAYUBJ010000511.1:0-4183 GCA_043740915.1 Verrucomicrobiota bacterium | reverse complement strand
TCGACACCCTGGCTTTGGGTGCTCCATGGCTGGTTGATTCCCATGCTCGTCATCAATACGCTGGTAAACATTCGCGGGATGAGCCAGCACACATTTCTGGAACACCAGTCCGACCCCATCCTCGGCACGCGCTCCATCCTGACGAATCCGGTGACGGCGTTTTTCATGTGCAACGAGAACTATCACCTGGAGCATCATCTTTATCCCAACATTCCGTGGTATAACCTTCCCCGGGTGCATCAGGCCCTGGGCGAAACTCTGGCTGCTCGCGGCGCGCCGTTTATCCATTCCTATTTCGCATTCGTGCGCGAGTTTGTGGTGAAGAGCCTGCACCGAAGTCCGCTACGGAAGCCTGATTCCCGTGGTTAGAGGAGTTGTGTGCATACCAGGATGCTGAAATGAGATCAGGGAACGGCTTGGCTCATCCCGACATGGAAACATTGCCTGCGCCGTGGGTTGCCGAAATCGCCCGCCGGCCCATCGCTTTCGCCCAAGTGCGGGAGGATGCCGCGCTGGATCAATGGGTGGTTGAACAATTGGAAGGGCCAGCCAAGGTGCTTCTGGTGGCCTCGGGGGGATGTACGGCAGCGTTGCTCGCCGGCCTGCCGAAAGTCTCGCGTCTGCATCTGATCGACCCGAACCCGGCGCAGATCGCGCTAGCCCGATTGAAACTTCGATTGCTGGAGGTTGCCCGCGTTGAAGATCGGCTCTCCGTTCTGGGACACGCGCCGATGCCCGCGGCCGAACGCCGCCTGCGGCTCACCGCCGAACTGCAAGGCTTGAATCTGCCCGCCGACGCACTGGGACCGATTGAGCTGGTCGCGGAACAGGGGGCCGATCAGGTCGGACGTTATGAATTTCTCTTCTCCAAACTTCGTTATGAGCTCAGCGAGGTTTATGATGAATTCACCGCGCTGCTTCAACTCCGCGACCCCACCGAACAGTCGCGACGGGCCGATCCGGCGACGCGTCTCGGCCGCACGCTTGATGCTGCGTTCGATTCCGTAATGGCCTTGCCGAATCTGGTCGGATTATTCGGGGCGGCAGCGACGCGAAACCGGGGTGAACCCTTCTCGCATCATTTTGCCCGCCGCACGCGGCAGGTGTTGGCCACGCTGCCGGCGGCGGACAACCCCTATTTGTGGCAGATGTTGCGCGGGCAGTTTCCAAACGGGATTGTGTATCCGTGGCTAAACGCCGCCACGCCCGCCCGCATGCCCGAGGTAATTTGGAAAGTTACCAGCATGACCGAAGCGCTTCAGGAGTGTCCGCAGGCTTACGATTTCATCCACCTCTCCAACATCCTCGATTGGCTTGATCCCGAGGAGGCCCGTGGCACGCTTGCGCTCGCGTGGCGGGCCTTGCGTCCCGGCGGTTGGACACTCATTCGCCAACTCAACTCGCGGCTCGATATTCAGACTCTGGGTGATCGTTTTGAATGGAAAACAAAATCCGCCGAGGCGCTGCACCATCGTGACCGGAGTTTCTTCTACCGCCGAATCCACCTGGGAAGAAAAACATGAAGGTTCACCAGCTTCCGGTTCCGGGCCCACCGTCTCCCGCTCTCGCCCGGGCATTGGCGGAATTCGAGGCACCGTTCACGTATCCTTTGGGACCGGGAAAGTGCTTCCGCATTTCGCACGGCGAGGATTACACTTTATTTTTTCGCGCCCAAGGGAGCGCCGCCTGTTTCATTGCCGAACAAGCCGGCCGCGTGGTGGGAACACTGGGGACCGCGATCCGACAACTCTGGTTGCCAGATGGAACCGAACGCCCCACGGCCTATTTGGGAGACCTGAAAATCACCCCGCAGGCCCGCGGTGGCGCGGTTCTGATCCAATTGGCGCGAGCGGCCGAGACCTGGCTCCGCCCCAAAGTCGAGTCGGGATTCGGCGTCGTCATGGGCGGAACCTCGCTCGCGCCGGATGCTTATACCGGTCGGGCTGGCATTCCAGGCTTTCAGGATTTAGGCAAGCTCATGGTCTTGCGCTTTTCCAGCGGTCACGAAGGCGTCAAGACCGGTCCCGGACAATTTTTGACGACGCGGGAAGCTGGCCTGACCGCTTATCGACGGCTGAGTCGCGATCGTTACGCGTGTCCGGTCGGCGCAGCGCAGGTGCGCTCCGAAATCCCACCTGTTTGGCTGCTGCACCCGGACGGTGCGGCGTGCGGTATGCTGGAGGACACACGCAAGGCCAAGCGGCTGATTCTCCCGGAAGGTTTGGAGCTGCTGAGCGGGCATCTTTCGTGCTTTGCCTGCAGTGCGGTTTCCGCCGGTGCGGAATTAATCCGCGTGGCCCGGCATCACGCTGCCAGCTTGGGGTTGCCGGCTCTTTTCGTTGCCGTGGCCGAGCCGGATGCTCAAGAGCTGCGCGCCACTTTGGATGACCTCAAAGTGTTGGCCGCTCCGGCAACGGTTTACGGTGCTGGACTCACACCCGGCGTCTGGAATATCAATAGTTCCGAGATATGAAAACGAGTGAACCATCCCGTGCCGCCCGCGTGACGGTTTGCGCCACTCGGGCCTTGGAAAAATCAGGAATTCGGCGCAATCCATACCTCCGGAGCCTCGCGGACGGTTCCATGACCCTGGAAGGTTTCCGGCGGAGCCAGGAGCAGTTCTTTTTCGCCGTGTCGTTTTTCCCGCGCCCAATGGCGGCGCTGGTCGGACGGATCCCCAACCCGAAAGCGCGCCTGGATATTCTGCATAACCTGGTCGAGGAACACGGCGAGTTTGACGAAAAATGTTTTCACCACACCACCTTTCAACGCTTCCTGCAAAGCATCGGTGCCGAACCGGAAATGCTCGAAACCGGCGCACCGTCTCCGTCATTGCGAGCCTTCAACAGCGTCCTCACCTGCGCCTGCTTGCTGGATGAATTGGAGGTGGGCATCGCCTGCATGGGGATAATCGAATACGCCTTTGCCGGAATCTCCGCGAAGATCGGCCAGGCGGTGGTGCAACGCGGCTGGGTTCGCCCGGAGGATTTGGTCCACTACGCCTTGCACGCAGAAATTGACGAGCGGCACGCCGAGGAGTTTTTCACCGTGATCGAGCCGCACTGGGACAATCCGGAGCGTCGTTACTTCATCGAGCAAGGCTTGGAATTGGGCGCGTATGTGTTCGACCGATTGTACCAAGACCTTTATGCCCTGAGCCAGCGGGACGCTACAAATCCTGGCAAACTCGTTCCCCCGCAAGTGCAGCCATCGCCGACGTGCTCTTGACCCAAATCCCCCAGTCTTTTTGGGCCTCGTGCGCCTTTTCGCGGCCAGTCCATCTGCTTTTTTGGAGCCAATAATATTGTGTTCATCAACCGGCGTCCCCGCTAGATTGGCCCGCGCAAATCAGCACGCACCCATGCAAGACACGAGTTGGATCGACCGCAACGAATACCCGTTTCAATCCCATTTCTTGGAACTCGAAATGGGCCGGATGCATTACGTGGATGAAGGTCTGGGCCAGCCCATTGTCATGGTCCATGGCACGCCCACCTGGTCGTTTCTTTTTCGCGATCTCATCAAGGGCTTGTCCGCCAAATACCGCTGCATCGCCGCCGACCACCTCGGATTCGGATTATCCGACAAACCGGCGGGTTGGTCGTATCTCCCGAAAGATCACGCGCGGAATTTGAAACGGCTCATCGAATCGCTGGGCTTGAAGGAAATCATTTTGCTCGTGCATGATTTCGGCGGGCCGATCGGTTTGTCCTATGCCATCGATCAACCGCAAAACGTGAAACAGCTCATCCTTGGCAACACCTGGATGTGGTCGTTGAAGGGCGATCCGCATTTCGAACGCCCCGGGAAATGGTGCAACGGATCCGTGGGCCGGTTTATGTATGAGCGATGCAACCTCGCCCTACAGGTGATGAAATACCTTTCCGGCAGCAATTTGTCTGACTCCGCGCTGCGCCATTATCGCCGCGCGCGGCCCAGCGACCATGCCACCTGGATTTTTGCGCGCGAACTGATCGGTTCCAGCGATTGGTTCGCCGAATTGATGCGCCAGAATGAACGGGTAAAATATCTCCCGACCTTGATCCTGTGGGGACTGAAGGACGCCGCCTTTCCCCAAAAGATTTTGCAGAATTGGTCGCTGTTGATGACCCACGCCAAAATCACTGCCTTTCCTGACGCCGGACATTACGTGTTCGAAGAGAAAGGCGCCGCGCTCTGCCCG
>JAYUBJ010000510.1:0-4185 GCA_043740915.1 Verrucomicrobiota bacterium | reverse complement strand
GAACTGTCCGCGAAGACGCTGCAATTCACTCTTCGATTGCCGCAAGCTTTCCAATTCATCGGCCGAGAGCGGCCCTTTCGCCGACTCCGCATTCTTCTTCAAAGCCGCCGCCTCTTTTTTCAACTCCTCGTTCTCTCGCTGCAGCTGGAACCCGCGATAACCCTGAAACAAAATCACCGCGGTGAATACGAGAACCAACGGGATCAGGAAACCCGACCGTTTCAAGTTCTCTGTAGGCATGGCCGGACACTAGTCCAGGCCAGTTCGTTTGTCGAGGGTTCTGGCGACGCAGTTTGGAGTGCCAAGCACTGCTCGGCGCTCCAAAACGCACCGCTGCCGAGGGCTCTGCAACCCGGGTTGCCTTCAATGCTTACGCCACCACCTCGCTCACCACGCTGCCTTCCGCAATCATGATCGGGCGGTTCTGGTGATTGCGGATTTCCGTCTGCGGATCAATGCCGAGCAGGTGATACATCGTGGCCGCCAGGTCGTCGGGGCGCACCGGATTCTTGGCGGGAAATTTCCCGTGCTTGTCGGACTCGCCATGCACAAATCCCTGCTTCACCCCGCCGCCGGCGAGCAATGCCGTGTAGCACTGCGGCCAATGGTCGCGGCTCGCGTTCTTGTTGATCTCCGGTGTGCGGCCAAATTCACCCATCCATAGCACAAGTGTCGAGTCGAGCAAACCGTGCTCGTCGAGGTCCTTGAGCAGCACGGGCAAAGTCTGGTTCGTGATCGGCAGATGATATTTCTCGACGATCGGAAACATGCGCGTGTCGTTAAACCCATGCGTGTCCCAACCGCCACCGTCGGTGCGCTGACCGCCAATGTTGTCGGAAAAATACACCGTCACGAATTTCACTCCCGCCTGGACCAGCCGCCGCGCCAGCAGGCAGCTCTGGCCATAAGTGTGCCGCCCGTAACTGTCACGCAGTTTCGGCGCCTCGGCTTCGAGGTTGAACGCCTCCCGCAGCTTCGTGCTGTGGAGCATCGCGAGCGCTTTTTCGTAATAGGCGTCCAGCCCGCGCGCTGCGGCCGCGTGGTCCATGAGCCGCGTCTGGTCGTCAATCAACTTTTGCAATTCCCGCCGCGCCGACAGCCGCTCGAAGCTCACCCCCGCGGGCAGGCTCAATTCCGGCAGCGAAAAGTTCGATGCGTTCGGATCGCGCGTGACCAGCAGTGGATCGTGGACCTTGCCGAGAAAACTGGCGTGCTGGCCCGGCGTCACCGAGCCGTCGGAAATCACATAAGGATGCGCCACGAACGTCGGCAGTTCGCCGCCCACGGGCGCGAGGCGATCCACCACCGAGCCGTAGGCGGGAAACAGGTCGAAGGTGTCGCGCAACCGGATGTCGTCCACGATGGGCGCGTGCCCGGTGAGCGCGTAATAGCTCGCCGAGTTGTGGTTCTTCATCGTGTGCGTCAGCGTGCGAATGAGCGTCACCTTGTCCATCACCTTCGCCAACTCGGGCAGGTGCTCGCTGATCTGGATCCCGTCGGCCCGCGTCGCGATCGGTTTGTGCGGGCCGCGGATGTTCTCCGGCGCGCCGGGTTTCATGTCGAACATGTCGAGGTGACTCGGCCCGCCAAATTGGTAGAGGAAAATCACCGACTTCGCCGGCGCCTTGGATCGCTTCGCGGGCGCCACGGATTCCGCCCGGAGCCAGCCCGGCAACGTCAAGCCCAGCATGCCGAGCCCGCCAACCCTCAGCAGCGAGCGCCGGGAATGGCGCGTGGCTTGAAACCCCGGACACGCAAATGAATGAGGCGTCTTCATCGGCTCATCTCCGCAACACAAATTCCTTTGCATTCAGCAAGCTCCACAACACGTCTTCCAGCGCCGCCCGCGGGTTCGGCGCCGCGTCCAGCAACGCCAGAACGCGCGTCTGTTCCACCGCGTTCGGCGCGCGGGTGAGGGCGGCCCACCAGAGTTCGTCGATGATTTCACGGTGACTCTGGCCGGATTTCAACAACATTTGCAGCCGGTTTTCGGGATCATTGAGGAGGTGCTGCACCGTGGGGCCGCTGATGAGCTGGAAGGCCTGGCTCATGGCCGGCTCGGAGGAGCGCTCGCACTCGGTGGGTAACTGCCGCGGTGGCCGGCCAAAGGCGCGGAGATAGCGATCCAGTTCGCCGAGGCGCTTCCGCGGCCCCGGATCGACGCGCACCCCGGGCAGTTGCGCCACCCGCGTGCCGACCGGATAGCCGTCGAACTCGAGCAGCGAGCCGGTGGCTTCGCTCTGGCAATCGAGCAACTGCTCGGCGGTGAGGCGGCGGACGACGTTGTGCGAATAATTCGTCACGTCCTCCTCGCTGCCGCGCGCCGGTTCGCTCGCCAGTTGGTAGGCGCGGGAATTTATGATGACGCGGATCAGTTGCCGCAAATCGAACTTCGACTGGATCAACTCCGCTGCCAGCGCGTCGAGCAGCGCCGGATGCGACGCCGGATTCGTGGCGCGGAAATCATCAACGGGATCGACGAGGCCGCGGCCCATGAGATGGAACCAGATCCGGTTCGCCTGCGCGCGCGCGAACAGCGGATTTTCCGGACGCGTGAGCCAGCCGGCCAGCGCCACCAAATGATCCTCGTCCACCCCGAGCGCCCGGCCTTCGCCGAGCAACCGCGGGTGCGCCGCCTGGCTGGTGCGCGGATTCGTCCAGGAGTTGGTTTTCTCCATGAGCACGATCTGCTCGCCGATGAACTCGTGGCTGTCGTTGCTGTCGCGGCGTTTGTTCTCGATGATCTTGTAACCGACGCGCGCGAACACGCCGGTCCAATCGTGGTAATCGTCCTGGGTCCAGCGCTCGTAGGGATGATTGTGGCATTGCGCGCATTGCAGACGCGTGCCGAGCCAGACCTGCGCCACGCCCTCGGCGCGCTCGACCGGTGTGCGCTGCGCGCGCCAGTAGTTCGCCGCCGGTTCGGTGTACGTGCTGCCGCGCGACGCGATGAGTTCGCGCGCAAACTGGTCGAGCGGCTTGTGCGCGGCGAGGCTCGCCCGAATCCATTCGTGGAAGGCCCGCACGCCTTTGGTGTCGAGCGGGCGCTCGTCGGCGCGGAGCAGGTCGGCCCACTTGAGCGCCCAGAATTCAGCAAACTCCGGCCGCGCCAGCAATTGTTCCACGAGCCGCGCGCGCTTGTCTTTCGACGATTCCGCAACGAACGCGCGCGCCTCCACCGCCGTTGGCAGCAGGCCGAGCAAATCCAGATAGGCGCGGCGCAGAAATACCTCGTCGTCGCACAGCGGCGATGGATTGAGCCGCAGCGTGCGGAGCTTGGCGAATATGTGTCGATCCACGAAATTCTGCTCCGACGGACTGCTCCGCTTGAACCCTGAATTCTTGGGCACGAATGCCAGGGTCACCGGTGCCTGTTTTCCAAGAAATCGCGCGAGCACCGTGGTTTCGCCCGGCCCCTTGGCCGTGATGAGCCCGGCGGACGAGATTTCCACGAGCGTGTTCGCTGCTTCATACACGGTGAGCGCGGTGACATCGCGCTTGGTGCCATCGGCGAACCACGCCGTCGTCTTGATCTGCACGCGGCTGGTGGGGGCATAAAGAATTCTCTCGCGTGGGGAAACCTCCAGCTTCACGAGCGCGGGCGCGTTCGTGCCGTCGTCCCGCGCGCCGGCGGCAATCCAGCGGCGGAGCAGGTCATACTCCGGCGAGCCAATGGCGAAGCGGTGCCGGCCTTCGTGGGGCACGGCGGAAGTGGGCTTGAGCAACAACAGGCTTTGCTCCGGCTCCACGAGATCGAGGCGGCGCGCTCCGAGCGTGGCCGTGAGCATGGCGTAATCCGCAACGGCATCCTCGCCGCGCAACGAAAGTTTGAAGCCGCCCTTGCCGTTCTTGTTCCCGTGGCACGCGCCGGAGCTGCACCCGCCTTTCGCCAGCACCGCCTGCACTTCGTTACGGAACGAAACCGGCGCGCTGGCTTTAGAAGCCACGGCGGCCGGCACCAGAACGGACCACATTGCCCATCCCACGACCACGAGGCACGCGCGCAAAAGGCGTTGATGAACCCAGGACATTATTCCGATTAAACACCCTCCAACGCACCGCGGCAAATTGTTCTTCGAGTTACTGTGCCCTCAGGGAAAAACAAACTTCACCATGGAGAAATCGTCCTCGAAGGTGTCCCGGTTTTGCAACCCGCGCGCCACCCCCATCACCCGGTCCAATTCC
>JAYUBJ010000509.1:0-4202 GCA_043740915.1 Verrucomicrobiota bacterium | reverse complement strand
CAATCCTTGACGCGCTTCATCGCGAAGGTGTGGCCAAAGAATCCCTCCGTCTTTTCATGCTTTAGGAGGAACTCTTGTAACTCCTTCGTGTCCGCGGTCACGACGAGGTCATCGTCGCCGGATCCACCGGATTTTTTCGGGACGGCCATGTGGCGGAGGGCCTGCGGATCTTTCGCGATCAGTTTTTTGAACCCGTCACGATTGAGGGTGTTCAACTCCAGCGCCGGCTCGAGGTGGGTCACTTTCAGCAGATAGTGGAGCGGGAGCGAGTTGTCGGCGCGTTCGAGCGGGGAGCAATCGAGGAAGAGCCGGCCCTTCAGTTGGAATAGACGCGCTTCGAATTCACTCTTCTTCTCCTTGTTGTCCTTGACGGTGAGCTTGTAGGCCGGGCCCTCGATTTTCTCGAACCGCCAGTTCTCGTTCGCGGTGTTCGTTGAATCGGCATCCGCCCAGGTGCCGACCAGCGCGGGATCGAACTTGACGTCCTTGGCGTGGTACCAGGGATAGACGGACGGCACGACGCAGCCGGCCAGGAACGCCACGAGGGCAAGACCGACCGTGATTCTGATGGTTAGTTTCATAGTTGCTTTCATGTGGTTGCGATTGCGGGCCGATTTCAGCCCTTCCGAAGCACAAAGCGAGAAACCGGGGCGGAAGGGATCATCCGAGTTCAACTATTTTTCATCTGGCTGAAACGGCCTCGACTGCTAACATGGTGGCCCACGTTCAACTCGCGATGCACAATTCTCCAAACACGGTCGAAAGCATCTTCGCCGAGGCGATGAAACTGCCGCCGGGTGATGCGCGCGACCGGTTGGTCGGCGAGCGGTGCGGTGATGATGCCGTTTTGCGCGGCGAGGTCGCATCGCTGCTTCGCGCCCACGATAACGCAGGGAACTTCCTCAGGCCGGTACCACCCCAGCCGATTGCCGGGCCGTTGCACACCACCTCTTCGACGCAAGCCACCTCCGTGATGAACGCCGCAGCGCACGTGGATGTTTTTCTGCGCGGCTTCAGCAAACTGAACCCCGCGCAAGTCGGGGATTTTGTCGCGCAATTGCCCGAGGCCGTGCGGAAGGAAGCCCGCGAGCGCATCGAGGCCGGACTGCACGTGCGCAAATTGCGCGGGCAGGAGCGACGTCCAGCGTCCGAATATGCGGAGGAGCTGCCGCGATTGCCGGGCTTTCGCATCGAACGCAAACTCGGCGAAGGCGGGCTGGGCGTGGTGTATGCGGCGCATGACGAAAAGCTCAACCGCCGCGTCGTCATCAAAGTATTGCGGCACCGCGCAGATGAACAGGTGCGGCGCCGCGTGCTCGACGAGGCGCGTCACACCGCCGCGCTCGGTGATCCGGCGGTCGTGACGGTTTTCTCGGTGCTCGATGACACTGACCCGCCCGCGATCGTGATGGAATTTGTGGAGGGTTTTCCGCTCGACCGCTTTGCCGCGCAACTCAACTTCGAACAAAAGGCCCGGTTGCTGCGCGAAGTGGCGCGGGGACTTTCGGTTGCCCACGCACGCGGACTCATTCATCGCGACCTCAAACCGGACAACGTCATTGTTGGCCCGGACATGCGGCCGCGCATTTTAGATTTTGGCCTCGCGTTGTCGCTGGAGGAAGCGAGCCGGCTGGGTCGAGGGTTCGAGGGCACGCCGCTTTACGCTTCGCCCGAGCAGGCGCGCGGGGACCCGTTAAGCCCGGCCTCGGACGTGTTCTCGTTTGGCAGTCTGATGTTCAAGGTGTTGACCGGGAAAGCCCCTTTTGCCGGCGAGTCGATCAGCCAGGTGCTTGAAGCCATTGTGACCACCGCCCCGCCGTTCTTGCGCGAAGTGGCGGTAGGGGTGCCCGAAGATTTGCAGGCCGTCTGTCTCGCCTGCCTGGCGTGGAATCCGACGGACCGGCCGGGCGCGGAATTGGTCGCGTTGGAATTGGGGCGCTTCCTGGTGGGTGAACCCGTGCGGCTCAAGCCCAAACTCTATGACGATCTGCTGCGCCGCGCCATCAGCGAACACTCCAATCAGGCGGAGGCATGGCAAAGCCAGAGCATTATTTCGCGTGAGGAACGCGACGCATTAGAAATCATCCATCGCCGGCTGCTGGCCGACGAGGACCACTGGATCATTGATGCGCGCCGCATCACGCCGATGCAAGCGATCCTCTCAACCGCCACCTGGCTCACGGTGGTGGCGACCGTGCTCTCGGTCTGGATGCTGCGCGACGAGTTGGAGCCGCCGTGGCGCTGGCTGTTGCCGGTGGGTTTTACGGTGGCGCTGCTGTGGGCAGGGCACGTCGCGCGGCGCGGGCGGGAGAATCTCGCGGCGGCCACATTTCTCGCGGGTGCGGCGCTGGCGATTGCGCCGGCCACCCTGGCGCTGCTGGCAGAGTTGGGACTATTTGCGAGGATGCCGCCGGACGTGAAGCAACTTTTCCCGCGCACCTTTTCCAATCACCAAGTGCTGGCGGCTTCGCTGTCGGCGCTGGCCGTTTCGGTGTTCGGTTTATGGCGGTTGAAGATGACGGGGTTTGCCTGGACCACAGCCACCCTCGCCACGACCAGTTACCTATGCCTGTTGCTGCCGTTCAACTGGCTGGAGCAGAAACCGGAGATTATGGCGTTGTGGAGTCTGCCGCTGGCGTTGATGGAATTCGTGGCGCTCGCGCTCGAACGCGGCGCCAGGGTGCGTTGGACGATGCCCTTTCACCTGATCGCCATGGCCGCGATGGTGGTCGGGTTGGACGTGATGGCCGTTAACGGACCGACGCTAAAAATGCTGGGGGTGACCGCCGAATTGTGGAATTATTTTGATCACGACCGGCAGGCGGCGTTTTCGGTGGTGCTCAACGGAGCGTTATTCCTGTTTCTAATGTTGCTGGGCGAGCGTTCCGCCAGCCTCGATCTGCGCCGCGCCAGCAAGTGGCTGGAAATATTGGCCATTCTCCACACCATCAGCGCCCTTTTTGCCAACGCGCTGCATCATCGTGCGGACGCGTTGGTGCGCTACGACGTATGGCTGTATCTGGCGGCGGCGCTGTTCTTCTCGGTGCTCGCGCCGTTCCGTTCACGCTGGCGGATGCTTGTGGGCGGACTGGTGGGTTGCGGGCTGGGGAGCTACTTGCTCGTGGACCTCGGGCTGGTGGCGCGCAAGCCGTTCATCATCGGACTGGGCATGACGGGGTTGGTGGTGGCGCTGGGCGCGTTTGTTTACGTGAAACGCGGAACGCGGGCGGGCCGATGGTTTGGAAAATCAGGAACAGAAACCACCAAGGACTGAACCTAAGAAAAGCAGTTGAATTGGCCACAAAAGTCACAAGAGGCGCAAAAAACTGGGGGGACTTTGGCCAAGAATACGGTGGCGATGGCCTGCGTTGCGAGGGAACGGTCACCCGGAATTTATTGCGCGATACAGCCACGCCCGCGCATAAGCCCAATCCCGCTTGGCCGTCGGTTCAGAAACTCCCAAAACCCGGGCCGCTTGCTCGTTGGTCAACCCGGCGAAAAAGCGCAGTTTCACCAGCTCGGCCTTCCGTGAATCGTGGATCGCGAACAGCTCCAACGCCTCGTTCAGCGCGAGCCACTGCTCGTCGCCCAGGCCGGCCGCCAATTCGAGGGCGTCCAGGTTCACCCGCGGCGCGCCGCCGCCATGGCGAAGGGCTTGCTTGCGCCGCGCATTGTCAATGAGGATGCGTCGCATGGCCTCCGCGGCGGCGGCAAAAAAGTGGCCGCGATTAGCCCAAGCGGGTTGCGCGTCGCCACCCAATCGCAGCCAGGCCTCATGCACCAGCGCCGTGGCTTGCAACGTCTGGCCGGGTGATTCGCGCTGCAGCTTCTGCGCCGCGACCTTGCGCAACTCATCGTAAACCAACGGGAGAAGTTCCTCGGCGGCCTGGGGGTCGCCCTGTTCCATCCGTTGTAGGATGACGGTGAGTTCGGTCACGGAACAATGGATAGCGGTTTCCAAGATCGAACAAAAGCCGGAAGATTAAAACTGACTTTCATGCAAGCCGGTTTTCTTTTTCGGTGGTTTGGTTTTCATGTTTGCTGGTCTGATCTCGCCCGGGCGATGTCTCGTTCTCAATTTTCCTTTGAGATCCGCCGCCGCCGCCGTGGACACCGCCATGGGTCGGGTTACACCCCATGGCGAAGTCCCCGTGCATCGCGTAGGGTCATTCCAGAAAGCGACCTAACCCGAATATGAAATC
>JAYUBJ010000508.1:0-4204 GCA_043740915.1 Verrucomicrobiota bacterium | reverse complement strand
GGCGCGACCCGCTGCCTCGCTTCACCGTGCTGACCGCCGCGCAAAAGCTGGAGCTTCGGCGCTACTTTCACGAATGGGGCAAGGCGCTCTGGCCGGTGCTCGTGCCGGGCGCGCAGGTGTGCGTGGCTGGGCATCCAATTCTCCAGCACCTTGTCCAGTCGGCATTGGCTGAAGCGGGCTACGAAGTGCGCACGGCCATCATGCGGATTTACTTCAGTTTCCGGGGTGGCGACCGCCCCAAGAACGCGGAACGGGAATTCCCCGAAGTCTGCGTGACACCCAAGGGCGCATACGAACCCTGGATGCTTTTCCGGAAACCCATCGAAGAAAAAACGGTGGCCGAAAATCTTCGCAAGTGGAAGACTGGCGGACTTCGCCGGCTTTCAGTTGACAAGCCCCTGCCGGATTCGATTCCGAGTGGACGCACGCCTGACCGCGAGGAAGCCATCTCCAACCACCCGTGCCTCAAGCCGCAGCATTTCATGCGCGTGCTCGTCCGTTCGCTGCTCCCTCTCGGCGAAGGCACGGTGCTTGACCCGTTCATGGGGTCTGGTTCGACGATCGCCGCAGCCAAGGTTGTCGGCTACGATTCCGTCGGCATCGAGTTGGACGACGAGTATTTCAAGCTGGCCGAACGATCCATCCCACGACTCGCGGCGTTGTACCCCGAATTCACGGGGCAAGAGCTTCAAATGAATGGCAGTTATGGCTTGGTCGAGCGCGAGGACGAACATCAATTGGCAATGTTTCTCACTGAGCAAGTGGGGGATTACGGAACGAAGCCTTCGCCCAAAATCCGGCGTAATGTTTCGCGTCACTGACGCATTCCGGACTGATCGATGAGAGTCTGGTCTTCTCGGTTTCACAAAAATCCGTGTGCATCCGTGTGCATCCGTGGTTAAACTTCCCGCGCGATTATGGAATATGAAGCGGTCATCGGGCTGGAGACGCACGTCCAGCTCAAAACGAAATCAAAGATGTGGTGCGGCTGCGCCAATGCGTTCGGCGCGGCGCCGAACACGAATGTCTGCCCGGTCTGCCTCGGCCTGCCGGGCGTGTTGCCGGTCGCGAATGCGGAGGCGCTGCGGCTCACCGCGCTCACCGGTCTGCTGCTGAATTGCACCGTGGCACGCTACGCGAAGTTTGACCGGAAAAATTATTTCTACCCGGATGCGCCTAAAAACTACCAGATCACCCAATATGACAAACCGTCGACCTTGAATGGCTTTGTCGATTTCGAGTTTTCCGGGGCGGGTTCGGTGGAAGGCGCGGCGCGGGTGCGCATCACGCGGGCGCATCTGGAGGAGGACGTGGGGAAAAATTTTCATTTCGACCGCACGAGCGGCGTGGATTTCAACCGGGCTGGCGTGCCGTTGCTCGAGATTGTTTCCGAGCCGGACCTCACGAGCGCGGACATGGCTTACGAATATCTCAACGCACTCCTTGCTATTCTTGACGTTGGAAGAATAAGTGAATGCAATATGGAGAAAGGGGAGGTTCGTTGCGACGTAAACGTGAGCGTGCGACCCGTCGGCACGAAGGAACTCGGCGCAAAAATCGAGATAAAGAACATGAATAGTTTCTCCGGAGTGCGCCGCGCGTTGGAATACGAAATTCCGCGCCAGCTCAAAGTGGTGAAGATGGGCGGAAAGCTGATTCAATCCACACGTCGTTGGGACGATGTGGCGGGCATCACCGAAGAAATGCGCACGAAGGAACACGCGCATGACTATCGGTATTTCTCGGACCCCGACCTCATGCCGTTTCAACCGAGTGACGAGTGGCGGCGACAGTTAGAGGCTGAGGCAGACCGCATTCGCCCGCAACTGCCCTTAAACGCCAAACGTTCAAGCTTGGTAAAGTTCGGGCCGACTGCACCTAAAGCCCCGAAATATCCGATCACCGAATACGATGCGACGGCATTAGCTGCACACCAGCCGTCCGGCTCGTTATTCCAAGATGCAGTTCAACTTCGATATACTTACTTTGATTACGCAAAGCCTATCGCCAATTTGATCTTGAATACTTTGAAAGCTGAAATCACCGCCTCAGGCAAAATGCCCGATGCAAATACATACATGCATATCCCTCCGTCCGGTATTGCTCAATTAGCGGTTGCACAAACGGAAAATCGAATCACCAGTGCGGCCGCCCAACGTATACTTCGTGAGATCGTTGCCAATCCTAAGATTTCTGAGCAATCCATTGAGCAACACATTCAGATTTCCAGCTCAGAGCAGGTGAGCGACACTGGCGCGATTGAAAAACTCTGTGACGAGGTGATCGCGGCGAATCCTGGCCCGGTGTCCGACTTCAAGGCGGGCAAAGTGGGGGCGCTGAATTTTCTTAAAGGCCAGGTGATGAAACTGAGCAAGGGGAAGGCGAATCCGGGTCTGGTTGGGAAGGTTCTGGAAGAAAAGCTCAAGAGCCCGTAAGTTATCCGCGCATGGCATCGGAAAAATCAAGTCTCAGTCTGGCACCGGCGAATCGCATCCCGGTGAAAGCGCAGTATCTGGTCGAAGGCTTGTTCGCGGAGGGCGATACATGATTCCGAAAAGTCTTTCCGAAGTGGCCGATCGGGCCGCACGTGGTGAATCGTTTGACCTCAGCCTGAGAAATTTTATTGATGGCTTTTATGCCCGGCCCGACGCGGCGGCCCTTGCGGTCGAGCCAACCCTTTTGCGGGCGGTGGTGCCGAAGCTGGGGGAAGTAGAGGATGCCTATTTAGCGGCGACGGCTGAATGGCTGGCACAAAAGTATCAACTTGCCTTGCCCGCGTGGCCGCTGGCCAAGGGGCGTCAACTGCATCGTCCTTGGTTCGCGTCCGAACTCGCGTCGCTCCGGGCCGTGCTGCTGCTGGAAAGTCCCGCACCCTTCCGCGCGCGCAACCTCTTCGTTAGTGAGAACGCCCTCAGCCGGGCCTAGAGCCTTCATGGTCACCGATATCAAATCAGTTCATTTCATCGGCATTTGCGGCACGGCGATGGCCGCGGCGGCGGCGGCAATGCAGGAGCGCGGCTTTCGCGTCACTGGCTCGGATCAAAATGTTTATCCGCCCATGTCCACGTTTCTGGCTGACCGGAAGCTCACGGTCATCGCCGGATTCGCCGAGCAAAACCTGGCGCACAAACCCGATCTCGTGGTCATCGGCAACGCCATCTCACGCGGCAACCCCGAGGTGGAAACCGTGCTCGATCGCCGATTGCGCTACTGCTCCCTGCCGGAATTGCTGAAGGAATTTTTTATCCGCGGCAAACGCTCGCTCGTCGTCGCGGGCACGCACGGCAAGACCACGACGGCTTCGCTGCTCACCTGGGTGTTCGAGCACAACGGGCTGAAGCCATCCTACCTCATCGGCGGCATCCCGACCAACCTGGGCCAGGGGGCGCGGTTCACGGACAGCGAATGGTTCATCATCGAGGGCGACGAATATGACACGGCATTTTTCGACAAGCGCAGCAAGTTCGTCCATTACCTGCCGGAGGTTGCGATCATCAACAACCTGGAGTTTGACCACGCGGACATCTTTGAAAATCTGGCCGCCATCCAGACTTCATTCAAACGGTTCATCAATCTGATTCCGCGCAACGGACAGTTGCTGGCCAACGGCGACGATCCCAATCTCGCGCCGCTGCTCGGCGTGACGCATTGCCCGGTCAAACGATTCGGGCTCGGCGCGGAGAACGCCGTGCACGCGTTCAATTTGAAATATGGGGCCACGGCCACCGAGTTTGAGATTCCCAGTTTTAAGTTCCACCTCAACCTGATCGGCGAACTCAACGTGCGCAACGCACTCGCGGTCGTCGCGGGCGCGAAACATTGCGGACTCTCGAACAAACAAATTCAATCCGCCTTCGACACGTTTCTGGGCATCAAACGCCGGATGGAAGTGCGCGGCATCAGTGGCGGCGTCACGGTGGTGGATGACTTTGGCCATCATCCCACGGCGATCCGCGAAACGTTGCGGGCGTTGCGGGTGAAATTTCCCCGGCAGAAAATCTGGGCTGTCTTTGAGCCGCGCTCCAACACCACGCGGCGGAACATTTTCCAGGCCGAATTGGTGGCCGCCTTCGCGGACGCGGATGCCGTGGTGATCGCGCAGGTGGCGCGGCTGGACCAACTTCCCGCGCAGGAACGGCTCGACCCGGCGCGGCTGATGCAGGAATTGACGAACACCGGCAAACCCTCCGCTTACTTGGCGGAC
>JAYUBJ010000507.1:0-4226 GCA_043740915.1 Verrucomicrobiota bacterium | reverse complement strand
ATCATCGCATGGCGATGTGTTTTGCGATTCTGGGATTGAAAGTGCCGGGGATCAAAATCAAGAATCCGGCGTGTGTGAAGAAAACGTTTCCGAACTTTTTCCAGAAGCTCGCTGCGCCGCCGCCGCACGGCTTGGGGGCGACAATTCTCGATGGGCATACGGGTCGCAAACTGGGCGTGGAGGAATTGTTTGCGGATTAGCGACCGATGGCGATTGAATGTGGACGCACCCTTCAATTGCGGCGGGGAGCGCAGCCTGAAGGCTGCGGCTACAGCGGACCGGTGCCTAAACTTTGAACCTGAAACCTGAAACTTTGAACTGGATCGTCATCGCGATTGACGGCACCAGCGCCAGTGGCAAGAGCACGAACGCCCGGCTCATCGCCCAGGCGCTGGGCTACGTTTATGTCGACACCGGCGCGATGTATCGCACGCTCGCGTGGTATTGTTTGCAAAAGCGCGCGGACATCCACGAGGCCAAGGCCGTGGCCGTGCTCTGCCGCAAATGGAAGACGGAACTGCGGTGTGTGGAGGGCGAGTTCCGTTCGGTGCGCCTGCTCGTGGACGGCTATTATCCGGACAAGGAAATCCGTTCCGGCGAGACCAGCGCGGCGGTGCCGCACGTGGCGGCGGTGCCGTACGCGCGCGATTGGATGAAGAAAAAGCAGCGCGAGTGCCTCAAGTTCGGTTCGCTGGTGATGGAGGGCCGGGACATTGGGTCGAATGTTTTTCCGGAGACGAATTTCAAATTCTACATGGACGCCTCGCTGGACGAGCGCACGAAGCGCCGCGCGGCCGACGGCCTGCACGAAAACCTGGCCGCGCGCGACCACCGCGACAGCCAGCGGGCGGCGGCGCCGTTGATGATTCCGCTGGGGGCGACCATCATCAACAACTCCGGTGAAACGCCGGCGCAGACGAGCGCGCGGATGCTGGCCGAGATCAAGCGGAAGCTGGCGGAACGAAAATGAACCCTGCAGGCGCCAGAGCACGCAGGGCTGGAACTGTAGCGGCGGTCTGTGACCGCCGAAATCATGGGCCGTGTTCACAGAGGACCACCCGGGTAATCGCACGATGAACTTCGTCTATCGCACCACCTGGCTGACGGGCCGGCTGCTTTATTCCACTTATTTTCGCTGGCGCGTGTTCCATCCCGAGCGGGTGCCGCTGACCGGGCCGGTGATTCTGGCGGCCAACCACGCCAGTTATATGGATCCGCCGCTCGTGGGTTGCGGCATCCACCGCACGGTCAACTACCTCGCGCGCGAGAGCCTGTTCAAAAACCCCGTGTTTGGCTGGTTTCTGCGGCAACTCAGCTCGGTGCCCGTGGATCGCGACGGCGGCGGAGCGGCCGGTTTGCGGGCGATCATCAGCCGGTTGGAAGCGGGCGGCGTCATTCTGTTGTTTCCCGAAGGCACCCGCACGCAGGACGGCCAATTGCAGCCGGCGCGGTCGGGCATCGGGTTGACGGTAATCAAATCCAATGCGCCCGTAGTGCCGGTGCGTTTATTCGGAACTTACGCGGCGTATGGCCGGCACATGAAATGCCCGCGGCCACGGCCGATCGCGGTGAAGTACGGCGCGCCCATGTGGTTTGAGGCCCTGCGCGCGGAGGCCAAGACCTGCACCAAGCCGCGTCTCAAGGAGATTTACCAGCAGGTGGCCGACGAAATCATGACGGCGATCGCGCAGCTCGAGGCAGTGAAGGACCCGGCGGCGGCAACCAACCGGTAGGCTCCCCCGACCGCAGGAAAATTCAAAAACCGAAATTGGCCGCGAGAGAACGCACAGAACGCAGAGAAAGACGGATCGAGCATGAAGGACCGCAAGGATCAATAGGACAAACCGCGAAATACGCAGAATACGCGAAAGGGAAAATTGGGGATTTGATTCGCGTATTTTGCGTAATTCGCGGTCAAAAGTCTCCCCGCTTCCTTCGGGTTATTTTGCGGCAATTCATTCCGAGGTCCGGGTTCACCTCTCGCCCACCCCGATGGCTTGCCGCAAATTCGTCAGGCCGTGTTCAGCCAGCCGCGTTCGCAGGCCTTCGACGATTTCCTTCACGACCGACGGGCCTTCATAAACCAGGCTGGTGTAAATCTGCACCAAGGACGCGCCGGCGGTGATTTTTTCCCAGGCATCGGTGGCGCTGAAGATTCCGCCAACGCCAATAATCGGCAACCCACCATCCGTCTGGCGGTGGAGATGGCGGATGACTTCCGTGCTACGGGCGCGCAACGGCCGGCCGCTCAGGCCGCCGGTCTCGGCGTAGATGCGTTGCAGATTTTCGTCGGTCGTTTCCGGCCGGGTGAGGGTTGTGTTCGTAGCCACGATGCCGGCGATCCGGCGGGGCCCGACGAGTTCGAGGATTTCATCGAGCGCCTCGAATGAAAGATCTGGCGCGATTTTCACGAGGATCGGTTTGGGAAATCTATGATTTATGATTGTTGATGTATGATTTGGTGGCCCCCGGCGCTCGGATCTCGCCGCCTTGCTCCGCTCTGCATTGATTTCCTGCACGGCCGCCAGAATTTCATCCAGCGCGGCCTTGTCCTGGAGCTGGCGCAGATTCGGAGTGTTCGGAGAACTGACGTTGATGACGAAGAAATCAGCGAGCGGCCAGAGCACGCGGCATGAATTTGCGTAGTCCGCGGCGGCCTGGTCGAGCGGCGTGATTTTTGATTTGCCAAGGTTGAGGCCAACCGGATGCGCGGGCCAGCGGCCCAGTTGTTGCCACCGGGCCAGTTGCGCGGCCATCGCTTCGGCGCCGCCGTTGTTGAAGCCCATGCGGTTGATGAGCGCGGCGGCGTCCACGGCGCGGAACAGGCGCGGCGCGGGATTGCCCGGCTGGGCGTGCCACGTCACCCCGCCGAGTTCGCTGAAGCCAAAGCCGAGCGCCGGCCAGATGGGCGCGGCGGCGGCCTGTTTGTCCAGGCCGGCGGCGAGGCCGACGGGATTGGGGAAGGTCAGCCCGAACAATTCCACTGGCAACGCCGGCGCGGCGAAGAACGCCGCCGCGGCGTCGCAAAAGATTTCGCGCCGGCTCGCCCAGCCCAGCGTCGCGAGGGTGCGGTTGTGGATCGCCTCCGACTCCTGCGCGAAGAGCGCGGGACGGATGCAGTTGCGGTACCACCAGCTCATGGCTCAAAATTATCCACCCGCCGGTTTGAAGGCGAGGTTTGTATTCGCCCTGATGGCCGGTTCAAGAACACCCAGGGCACCCCATGCGGAACGATCCAATCGAAAGCTCGCGCCAAGCACGCCAGGGACGCAAAGCGGAACGCCGAAACCGGGATTCACGAGCCCAAGATTGATTCACATTTTGGTGCGCATGAATCGGCACGGAGATTTCCAGCTTCTTTGCGCCCTTCGCGCCCATGGCGTGAGACACCACCATTTCAACTGCATGGATCCGGCTAAGCGGAGGTAGCGGCGGGCGCCAGAAAAAAATTGCGCTTTGTTCAATTTCCTGTTTACAGCCGAAGGCCGGTTGTTAGTATCCGCCTTCGCGACACCGAGACATCATGAAAAAAATCGAGGCCATCATCAAACCGTTCAAGCTCGAAAGTGTTAAGGAGGCCCTCACCGGCCTCGGTATCGAAGGGATGACGGTCAGCGAAGTCAAAGGCTTCGGCCGACAAAAGGGCCACACGGAAATTTACCGCGGCAGCGAATACACGGTGGATTTTCTGCCCAAGCTGAAAATCGAAATTGTCGTGGCCGATGGCAATGTGGCCCGGGCCGTGAAGGCCATTGTCGAGGCGGCCAAGACGGGGAAGATTGGCGATGGCAAAGTGTTCGTGAGCTCGATTGAAAACGCGATCCGCATCCGCACGGAAGAGAGCGGCGACCAGGCGGTTTGAATTTTGAATTTTTCCCTCCGTCGTTTTTCTGGAAGGGGACTATGGTCCGTAGCGATAACGAAAACCAAAGTAGATCCCAATTAACCACACACACAATGAACACCCCCAAGCAAGCAATTGAGACGGCGCGGAAGGCCGGGGCGAAGATGGTGGACGTGAAGTTCGTCGACACCTTTGGCACCTGGCAACATTTCACGGTTCCCTTCAGCGAACTGACCGAGGAAGTATTCAGCGACGGTTTCGGCTTTGACGGCTCGAGCATCCGGGGCTGGAAGAGCATCGAGGCGTCGGACATGCTGGCGATGCCCGATCCGGCGAGCGCGTTCATCGACCCGTTCATGGCCGTGCCGACGCTTTCATTGAC
>JAYUBJ010000506.1:0-4226 GCA_043740915.1 Verrucomicrobiota bacterium | reverse complement strand
CGACGGCGACGACCTCGACGTCCTTGCCGACCAAGCCCTGTTCCACCATCGCGCGGAAGACGAGCCGGCCAATGCGTCCGAAGCCATTGATTGCCACTTTCACTGCCATAATTTTTGCTTTCTCGATTTCAGGTTAAACCAACTGCACACAAGCGGCGCATGGTAGCGGCGACGCCCCGACCGTCAACGAAGAATTCGGAGGGGGCGGTTGAGAATGGCCCGCGCGTAGGACAGGCGTCGCGCCTGTCTCCAACTTCATAGGACATGACTTTTGTAAACAGTTGGCATCGACCTCATCGCCAAAAAATGTGACCTGGGCTGGAAGAGGGAGACAGGCGCGACGCCTATCCTACGCTTGAATCGCCCATCCGCTAAGGTTCCACCTGCGCCGTTGCCTCCACGTCATTCGACATAGAGGAACGCGCTGCTTGCGAGCAGCATCTGGCAAAAGTCAGTCCAGGCGTGGGCATCGGCGTCCGGCTTCTCAGCGTAAAACGAGAGTTGCGATTGCAGAAACTCCTTGGCCGTGGTGCGCTCGCCGGTGCCGGGCGCGCGGCCGTAAGCCAGTCGGAATGCGAGGTCGAGGCGCGCGTCCGTTTCCGTGCCGGCCTCTTTAGCGACGCGGGCGGCGAAGGCGCGGCTGCGGGCGCGGACGAACTCGGAGTTCAGCAGCGTGAGGGATTGCAACGCGACGGTCGAGGTGTTCCGGCGCGCGCAAGCCGGGTTCATCTGCGGCGCGTCGAACACTTCGAGCAGCGCACTGGGCATGGTGCGGCGTTGCTGGAGATAGATCGAGCGGCGCTTGGCGTCACCGCGCGATTCGTCCACCACCATTTGCCCTTCGGCATTGCGCATGGCGGGGGTGTACGGGCCGCCGGGTTTCAAATCCAATTCACCGGAAACGAACAGCATTGCATCGCGAATGGATTCGGCCTCGAGCCGCTGCAGGGGGAAGCGCGCCAGTAGGGAGTGGGGCTGGGGTCTGGGGTCTGGGGTCTGGGAAGAAATGAGCTTCCTCGCGGTGGCTGTAACCGAGGTCGAGCACCGGTACGTCGCGCTGTTCACGATGAGCCGGTGCATCGCCTTCACGCCCCAGCCGGACTGAATGAACTCGACGGCCAGCCAGTCAAGCAACTCCGGGTGCGTGGGCTTGGCACCCGTAACACCGAAGTTATCCGGCGTGGCGACGAGTCCCGTTCCAAAGTGATGTTGCCAGAGGCGGTTCACTGTCAACCTCGCGAACACGGGATGACTCGGCGAGGTGAGCCAGCGGGCAAATGCCAGCCGGCGGCCGGAGTTCTGTTTCGTGCTGCTGGTTTTTTCGATTTGGTAAAGATTGCCTGGATCGCATAGCACCGCCGGCACGCCGGGTTCCACCACTTTAGTTTCATCGCCGTAATTGCCACGTTTGAGCAGATGATGCGGTGGTGGCTCCACGTTCACCTCGATGACCGCGGCGATTTGCGGCAAAGGTTGGGGCTTTTCCGCTTCCATCTTTTTGATGGCTTCGCCGAGACTCGCATGTTTGGTGGCCATCTCGGGATAACGCTTGAGCACCTCCTCGTCCTTGATTTGCACCCATGCCGCGTGCTTCTTGAGCAAGGTTTTCATTTCCTCCGTGCGCTTTTTTTCGTCGGTGTCGAGGGCCTGGCGGACCGGAGCGCGGTCCGCTTCGGGAAGCTTTTCCAGGTTTTCCTGCAGGAATTGCTTGCGAAATGGCGCGATCAAACCTTCCAGGTTGTCTTTTTGTGCCTTGAGCTCCTTCGCAGACTCTTCCACGGCGCGCTGGTGCGTTTCCCGCTCGGTGCGCGTCGCGCTGGTGACGACACGCTCATTGGGTTTTTTCCAATTGTCATGGTTGTAAACCGGTTTTAGGAGCGCCTGTAATGAATAGTATTCGGCCTGCAACACCGGTTCGAACTTGTGATTGTGGCAGCGCGCACACTGCACGGTCAGGCCGAGCAGCGCGGAGCCGATGAGTTGCACGTTGCCCTCGAGCACGGCGTAACGGTCGGCGCGAAGTTCGCCGGCGTTGCCGTCGCTCTCGCCGGTGCCGTCGGGCGCGTTGCGGAGAAAGTGCGTCGCGATCAGCAACTCCGCCATGGCCGGGGTGACTCCGGCGTCCGGCGTGAAACCGGCCAGTTCGTCGCCCGCGAGTTGTTCGCTGATGAACCGGTCGAAGGGCTTGTCGTCGTTGAAGGCTTTGACCACGTAGTCCCGATATTTGTAAGCCAGCGGACGGTCGGAATCGGCATTGAAGTAACCGTTGGAATCAGCGTAACCGGCGGCATCGAGCCAGTGGCGGCCCCAACGTTCGCCATATTGCGGCGAGGCGAGCAGGCGTTCGACCAGTTGTTCGTAGGCGTCCTTGCGCGGGTCGGCGACAAATTCTTCCACGGCTTTTGGCGTTGGCGGCAGACCGAGCAGATCGAAACTCAAACGCCGGATCAGCGTGACGCGATCCGCTTCCGGCGCGGGCGCGAGCTTCTGCTTTTCCAAAGCGGATAGAATGAAACGGTCCACCGGGGTGCGCACCCACTTGGTGTTATTTACTTTTGGTTCCGGGGGGCGTGTGGGCGGGCGAAAGGCCCAGTGCGAGACAACGGGGTTTTGAGATTTTGGGTCCGAGGGTTTGAGTTGTTTGGACGCGACCGGTGCCACTCGCCGCACCATCAGCTCCGGTTTCGCTGCGGCCAGCCTGCCTGCCCCGGCACCGAGCAACGCCAACCCGAGCCAGACGGGACGCCAGTTCAAGTCCGGCCAGCAATTATTTCTATTTGGCAGGGACATGCCGAGTAGCGCAGCAATCGGTTGAGTGTCTGGCTGGCGCTCCTCGAATTCCGCAAGCCGGAGGCTTGCCAGCCATTAGCGGGGGTTGAGCGCCAGTGATACCCCCGGTGAAGTAAAGTGGAAGCGATCCGCACCCCGGCAGTGGGTGCCAGAACACTCAGCCATAAACCCCGCTCTGCGACCGCTCACGCGGTCGGGGGTTTCCCGATCCGGTTCCGGGGGTGTCGATCGCTGACTCACTCAACCCCCGGCTACAGGCTGGCAACCTTGCAGGTTGCTCCACGACCCGTGTTACTTCGCGCCCTGGTCAATCCAGGCGCGAATGAGACCGACTTCGTCTTTGCTGAGCGGCTTGCCCTTGTCGGCGGGCGGCATCGCTTCGTCCTCGTTCAGGCGGGCTACGGCATGAACCAGTTTGCTCTTGGCACTGTTGCTGGCGACGATGTCGGGGCCGTCTTCGCCGCCTTTCAACGCGGCACCCAGACTGTCGAGGCGCAGTTTGCCCTTCTGTTTTTCCGAGCCGTGGCATTTGAAGCAGGTCTTTTCAAAGATCGGTTTGATGTCCTTGGCGTAAGTGAGTCCGGTCTTGATGGAGGCCGGCGGAAGTTTGCTCACATCCACGTCCGCCGCCTGAACGGCGGCGGCCGCGACGAGAACACTGAGACTGAAGACAAGCGATTTCGAGGTCATAGATTTAGGTTTAATTACCGGTCATTTCTAGCTGCTGTTTAGCCAAGATAAGGACGCTTTGCACGCAAAAAGATTCACTTCACCTTTTTCACCTTCTCCCATCGGCCAGTCCGGGCTGATTTGAGCACGGCGTCGGTGACGTAATCGGTGGCCAGGCCGTCCTTGAAATTCGGCAGGGCATTCTTGCCATCTTGGAAGCCCTGGATGAAATCGGCGACCTGATGTACAAACGTCTCGGCGTAGCCAATGGCCAGGCCCGGCACCCACCAGTTCTTCATGTAGGGATGATCGCCGTCGGTGATATGGACGGATTTCCAGCCGCGGATCTTGCTCTCGTCCTTGTAATCGAACACCTGAAGACGATGGAGATCGTGCAGATCCCAGGCGAGCGAGCCGTTTTCGCCATTGATCTCCAAGGTGTAGAGCGCCTTGTGGCCGCGCGCATAGCGGGTGGACTCGAACGTGGCGAGTGAGCCGTTGCTGAACCGCGCGAGGAACAGGCTCGCGTCGTCGATCCCCACCTTCTCGACCTTACCCGTGAGCGTGTGCTTGCGCTGCTTGATGAAGGTCTCGGTGGTGGCGGTCACCTTGTCAATCGTGCCGTTCAGCCACATCGCGGTATCGATGCAGTGCGCGAGCAAGTCGCCGGTGACGCCGCTTCCGGCGACCTTCACATCGAGCCGCCAAAGCCCCGCGCCGCCCTGCGGCAAATCAGCGCTGATCGTCCAGTCCTGGAGAAACTTCGC
>JAYUBJ010000505.1:0-4235 GCA_043740915.1 Verrucomicrobiota bacterium | reverse complement strand
AAAGAGAACTCGTAACGGAGTGCCAACTGCAGGCCAAAATCGAAATCCTCGCAATCACCGCTCTCGGGCAAACCGCCGAAGCCGCCGGTCACCTCGAGCGCCGTGCGCGGCAGCAAGCAGGACAGGATTGTTCCACCGGCGTAAAAGCACAGCTCCTCGAGCAGGTCGCCACTGCGGTGCGCGAAGCAAAACGTGTAATGTGGCGGTGTGTCGAGTCGTTGGGCATGGACGCTCGCTTCACCATATGCAATGCGTCCCGGATGCTGGCGCGCGGAAGCCAGCAGCAAGTCCACGGCGCGCAATTCCAGGGCGTCATCGGAATCCAGAAACATGAGCCACTCGCCCCGGCTCGCCCGCCAGCCAAGATTGCGCGCGGCCACCGGACCGCTCTGCGGCTGGTGCAACACGCGCAGGCGCGGATCGGCAATCGTTTGCAACAATGCTCGCGTATGGTCCGTCGAGCCGTCATCCACCACGATTACTTCGCCAACGGTTGAACCCTGGTTCAGCGCGGAGTAAACCGCTTCGAGCAAAAAATACGCGCGGTTGTGCGTGGGAATGACCACGCTGACGAAATCGCTGGTCGGTTTTTCGTTCACGCTCACACGGGTTCACATCCGCTGATTTTCAGCAGGGCGTCGGTGATTTGGCGGCTGATCTGGGCCGGCGCATACCGGGTTTCCGCCAGTTGCCGGGCGGACGAGCCCAGTTCGATCCGGCGTTGCGGATCATTTTCCAGCGCACGCAATGCACCGGCCGCTTCGCCTTTGACGGTCATCGAGACGGCCACGCCCCCCGCACCCGTCTGCCATTGCATCACTTCATCGGTATGATGCACCACGGGGAGACCGCTGGCGAGGGCCTCGAGGATGGCGATGGAAAACGGCTCCGCCAACGAAGCGAGCGCGTAGGCATCCGCTGCGTGAAACAACTCTGGCATGGCCGCGCGCGCCACGGCACCCAAAAAGTGGACCCGCGACCCGAGGGCCTGCGTCACTTGCTGGCGCACAGGTTGGGCGCCGTCCTCATCCATTCCGGCGGACAGCAGGAGGCCAGTGCGGCTGGCCGCGGCGAGTTCCTCCGCGAGCCACTCGATCCGTTTGCCGCTGACCTGGCCGATGGGACCGACATTCAAGACCACGAAGTCGTCCGCTCTCAAGCCGAGCCGTTGCCGCGCGGCGACGCGCTGGTTGGCCGTGGGCGGCGTGAAGCGGGTCAAATCAACAAAGTGCGGCACGGCAAAAAACTGGCCGGGTTTCTGGCCGGGCCATTCGCGTTCGGCCGCTTCCAGGTACGGCGGGGCCAACAAATGAACGCCATCAAAATCTTTGGCCCACTCCGCGGACAGGCGCATGCCGTTCATGAAAACCACCTTCGCGCGATGAAACGGACGGAACCGTTTGAGATGCCAACTCAAGGCCGGATCGCCGCAATAGACGACGTCGATTTTGTGCCGACGCAGCCGCACAACGGCCTGGGCCAGCACGGAGAGTTGCTCGAGTTGGTAACGGCGGTGCCAGTTCCATCCTTTCAGCAAACGGGCGTCGCGGCTCAATCCATGGAAAGAAAAAGCCGGGCGCCTTGCTGAGGGTGGCGCTGGTCCGCCACTCCACAATTCCACGGCCAGCTCGTCGGGCAGATGCGCCGCCAAGTCCTCCATCCAAGCCTCGATGCCCCGCGCGGTGTAACCCAGGCCGGAAGACAGCAAGGCCAGGCTCATGCGCGGGGATCCGGATGGTTTCATGGCTTGAACAAGAACCAGGAAGGGCTGAGCCGTTCGCGCGTGACCTGCAAACGGAGTGAGTGCAGCCGGACAAAATTGTCCACGGCCGTCTTGACCCCAAAGACACCGAACTCAAACGTGCCATCCAGGTAGTCATGTCCGCCGAGCATCCCGCCGGAACGCAGCTTGGGGTGCCAACGGTTCAAGTCATCCGTGACGGCGGCTTCGTGATGTTGCGCATCGATATAGACAAAGTCCAACGAGGCATCGGCAATTTTGTCGGCAGCCTCCTGGCTGGTGAGCCGCCAGATCTCAGAACGGCGGCCGTGCCGTTGCAGAGTTTGGGAAGCGCGGTGGTAGATTCTTTCCATGGCTGGCTGGTTGCGATTGCAATCATCCGTGTATGCATCGCCCCATGCCCGCCAGGGATCGATCGAGATCAGCCGCTGGCCGTGCCAGTGCGTGAGCAGGTAATCGGAATACCACCCCTCGAACACGCCCACCTCCACTCCAGTGCCGCCCAGACCGCGCGCATTCAAAAGACTGGGTAACTGATATCTCCCGCTTAATGTGGGATTTCGGGAAAGGCGGAAACGGATTTCCTCAGCCCGCCTTTTGAGTGAACGCAGAGCAGTTTTCATCCCCGGCATTATTTGTGGTTGCGCAATGCGTGCCAGCCTCTTTTTCGAAAGCGCGCTTCGGTGCGGGCAGGATCGCGCGTCGCCAAAAGGCTCGGCTCGTCCAGCGCCCCGGCCGGGCCGGATTGCGTGGCGGTGCAAAGCGACAAGCCGCGGAAATGCCCCACCATGGCAAAGATCTGGTAGCCGAATTGTTCGAGATAGCGGGTGACCGGTGTGGGATACCGCCGGTGCTCCTCGAACACGATGTCGCGGATGCGGCCGGCGGCCAGTAATTTTTCCGCCCCGCGCAAGACCTGTAGTTCGTGGCCTTCGACATCGATTTTAAGCAACGCCACGGTGGAGTCGTCGGTGACGAGTTGGTCGAGTCGATCCACCTTCACCTCAATTTCTCGCGCATCCGTAGCCCGGGGCCCGGCATCAATTTCCGCCCGGGGATCCACCAACGCACCCAAGCCAAGGTTGCCGGGATCGAGCGGCGCCTTGAACCGGGCGGAGCCGCTGCGGTCAGCGAGCGCCCGCTCGAGGACCACCACGTTTTCCAGTCCGTTCTCCCGACGCCAGCGTTCCGCATTGGCTTTCAGTTCCGAAAAATTCTCCGGCCACGGTTCGCAGGCGATGACCCGTCCGGCCGGGCCCACGCGGGCCGCCATGATGCTGGTCATGTAGCCGATGTTGGCGCCGGCGTCGATGGCCAGCTCGCCCGCGTCGAGCAAGCGCCACATGGTTTCGGTCACGCGCAAATCATAAACCCCGTGGAGCCAGATTTGGCTGTGCATGAATTCGGCTGGGCGCAAGGAGAGCTGCAACCCCCAGGGCAGGGAGACGATGGCCGGCCCGGTCGTGTGGCCGCGTTGCCGCCAGCGGGTCCAGTATTGCCGCGGGCGAAAATAATATTCCGGGCGCGCCACCGTGCGCAGAAGATTGGCGAGTCGCTGCCACGGGCGAGACACGGCGTTCATGGCGAAGTCTTGACCACCGCCAATTCAAAATATATGAACCAGGCCGGAAAAATCCACGCCCACCGTTGTTCGTAGCCTCGTGGAAAGCGGTTGGCCAGACGGCTCACCAGTTTGTTCGTCCACGTCGGCGTAAAGATGAGCTGGCGTTGCATCAGCGCGAAGCCTTCGCTGCCGTAGAAATTCCACGGGTGGCCGGTGGTGAAGTAATCGAAGGAGAAGCAGCTCAGTTGACGCTGATGCGTCGGATCCATAAACGCATTGGCGCAGGAGAAATGGGGCGTGGTGATCAGCACGCGCGCGTCCGGTGCCGCCAACCGCCATACTTCGCGCATAAAGGCGACTAGGTCGTCCAGATGTTCGACCACGTCATAGGCGCAAATCTCGTCGAACGCTCCACCCGGCAGTGGCAACGGAATAACATTCAGATCATGCACTAAATCCGGTTGCACTTCCACCACGCGGTCCACATTCAAATGACCGGGCAATTTCTTGCGGCCACAACCAAGGTTCAGCTTGCGGAGCGTGGGCGTCATGGAGTTCATTCAGTTGGAACTCAGGTTAAGTTCCGGCGGCGGCCCAAGCAAGTGTGTGATAGAACGCAAGACCGCGTTGGGCCGCCTGATCCCAGGTGAAATGCGCTGCCACATGTTTGCGGGCTGCCGCCCCCATCGCCTGGCTAAGACCGGGATTGGAAATCAATCGCGCGATGCCCTCGCGCAAGGCGGCCGGATCGTGCGGCGCGACGAGGTAGCCGGTCACGCCGTCCACAATCAATTCCGGAAGGCTGCCGGCCCGGGTCACAATGACGGGCTTGCCGCACGCCATCGCTTCCAGAGTCACGAGACCCAACAACTCGGAGGTGTCGGTCGGGGAGTTTTCCGATGGCAGCGAAGCCTGCACCACGACGTTGGC
>JAYUBJ010000504.1:0-4261 GCA_043740915.1 Verrucomicrobiota bacterium | reverse complement strand
TGATGGTTGGATGCGAGGCGGTTTTTGCGCCCCGACGGATCCACCCGTGGCAGCTCCACGACAAATTCTAAGTATGAGAACTATAGCTAAACGATGTCTGGTTGGATCGCTATTGTTGGCGATGATGATGGTCTCACACCTTCTGGCGGCGGATAAATCCGAAGACCAGCTCATCGCGGACTTGGCGTCGCCCAAGGCGGCCATCGTCACCACCGCACTGCTAAAACTGGAAAAAGGATATCCCACTAGCACCAAAGCGCTCCCCACCATGAAAAAGCTTTTGACCGATTCGCGGTCGGAGGTGCGAAGAAAATCCGCACGGGTGCTCGGCGCGCTCCATGCCGAGGTGGATCAGGCCGACATCCAGGCGATCACCGCCCTGCTGAAGGCGACCAGCGCGGATGAAGTCACGGACGGCCTAAAGGCGCTTCGCGGGCTCAAAGCGCCCGGGGCCGTGCCCGAGATCACTCCCCTGCTAAACCACTCCAACACCCATCTCATTCGGGATGCCTGTCGCACCCTGATGGTCCTCGGCAACAAGGACCTTATACCGTCGCTTGAACCCCTCTTGAAACATTCGGACCCAGCCGTTCAAAAAGATGCCCAGGATGCGATTGCCGCACTGCGCTCGAAACCCTAACGACAGCCGCATCGTCTTACGGAAAACTGGCCGAGAAACGCTTTTTATCTCGTTGGCAGAGAATCTGTATCACTTGCCGACCCGAATAAATGCTGGGTGGTACGCCACCGCCAGGCATCACCCATTGTCCGGCCATATAAAAATTGGCGAGGCCAGGAAGGTTTTTCTTCACCCGTGCGCGCATCGCCTTCGGGGTTGGCAGCCATCCCATGAAAGCTCCCTGATGATTCAAGGTATAACGCCAGGTAGTAAGCGGTGTGGCGATGTCCGTCACTTCCACCTGCGCAGTGATGCCCGGATACTGGCCTTCGAGGCGCAACAATACTTCGGCGGCCACGCGCCTTTTTTCGGCGGCGTAACGCTGATAGTCCTTCTGCAGCTCATGCCAGTACTCCCAATCAGTATGCACCAGCGCCTGAACCACCGTCGCGCCCGGCGGCGAAAACTTTGCGCCGTAGTTGAACAGCCGCACTGGAAATCCGGGAATGGTCACGTGACCAATCACCAATGGCTCCTTCAAAAAGAGAAAACTCAAGGGCGGTTCCCCGGGGAATTTCCGCGTCACCCCGAAACTCACCGTGACAACGGGTGGAAGCAGTTTCCAATTCTCAAAGCGTTCTCGGATTGGTTTATCCACATAACGCCCACCCAATAGCTTAAAGATCGTGCTCCGACTATCGCCCGCGCCGACGACAACGTCCGCCCGATGCTCGCTGCCGTCCACCAACCGCACACCCACGGCGCGATTGTTCTCAACCACAATCTCGTTCACGGTGGAATTGTATTTCACCTGGCCGCCCAGACTCGCGTAGCGCTCAACCATACTGGCGACGAAGTCCGTACAACTGCCTTCCAGCAATCCCAATTGCTTGTTCGCGAGTAATCCGAGAATTAAAAGCACGAACCACACCGGCACCTCCGGCAGAAACAGGTTATCGAGCAGTCGCCGCAATTCCTCGCTCTTCGCGGCCCGGGCGTATTGCGTCATCGACTGGTTGAATTCCGGCCCGAAATACCGCAGCACGTGCCGCATGCCCCAAAATTGTTTTAGCGGACCAAACACGCCCATCAGCTCTGGCGGCGTTTCCATCAGCCCGAATAAATCCGCCCGCCGCAGCGCCTGCGCACCTGCGATAAAACCATCAATGAGCCTCCCGTCCGCGGGAGCAATCCTCTTCAAGTTGAGCGCCAGTTGCTCAAGATCATGGGTGAAACTGATTTGGTTGCCGGTAAGCTCATCGGTAAAGCGCACAAACGTGTCGAGTTCGGGATAATGGCGGCGGTGCAGGATGCCCAACTGCCGGTAAATCTCATGGCAGGATTGCCCGGGCTTGTGACCCATCAAATAATGGATGCCGCCATCAATGAGATAATTGCCGTTGGTCCAAGCCGTCGCCACTCCGCCCGGTTCGCTGTGATGCTCCATGATTCGGGTGCGATATCCGTTCATCTGCCCGTAACTGCCCGCCGCCAGACCGGCGATTCCCGCCCCGATAATGATGATTGATTTTTCTGCCATGTCGGCGGATCAAACGTTCGCGGCAAAGTCGAAATTGCTTAAACGCCCGGCGCAATCAAACAGAGCGGCCCTTGCTAATGCAAGGGGTATGTTGTAGAAATCCCGTTGCATTTGCGAGCCGCATGATCCCGATCGATGGCCATAACCTCTCCCTGCTGGAAGTCTGGCGCGTCGCCAGCCTCCATTCGGCCTGCGAGCTTGCCGTCACCGCCCGCCCGCTCATTCGGCGGAGCCGGCAGTTGGTCGAAGCGCTCGCCGCGCAGCCGCGCGCCATTTACGGCATTAACACCGGCTTTGGTCCGTTGAGCGGGTATCGCATCGCCGCGGAGGATCTGGCGCAGCATCAGATCAATCTGCTCCATCATCTGACCGTTGGACAAGGTCCTCTGTTCTCCGTTGCGGAAACACGCGCCATCATGCTGGCCCGCGCCAATGCACTCGCGCGCGGTTATTCCGGCATTCGTGAAGAACTGATCGACCTGCTCCTCGCCGCCCTGAATCGCGGGGTGCTCCCGGAAATTCCCAGCGAAGGATCGGTGGGCGCGAGCGGCGATCTGGTGCCGTTGGCGCACATGGCCCGCCTCCTCGTCGGCCTCGGTCACGCCCGCGTGCACGGGCAACGCCTACCATCCGCTGACGCCTTGCGCCAAGCCGGACTCGCGCCCGTCGTACTTCAGTGCAAGGAAGGGCTGGCCCTGGTGAACGGCACCTCGGTAATGACGGGGTTGGCCGCCCTGTCGGCGCATGAAGGCACGCAACTGTTGCACTGGATGGAATTGCTCACCGCCTGCTTGTTTCAGGTGCTCAACGGCGAACCGGAAGTGCTCTGCCAACAGGCGCATAAAGCGCGCGGCTTTCGTGGCCAATCAATCGTAGCCCAGCGGATCAGTCATTCGTTACGCACGCATCCGGATTTTGCGCGACGGATTGACGAGCATCAATGGGGTTCGCATCCCAAGCCCGTGGACAACGGCACGGAGATTCAAGACCCGTATTCGTTGCGTTGCGCTCCGCAAATCCTCGGAGCCTTTCAGGAGGCCCACTGGCACGTCGAACAGGTCGTCGCCCGCGAACTGAATGCCAGCACGGACAACCCACTGATTTTTGCCGAATCCGGAATGGTGATCCATTGCGGTAATTTCTACGGCCAGCAAGTCGCGATGGTCAGCGACTACGCGCGAATCGGCCTGATTAAAATGGCTCTGCTGGCCGAACGTCAGATCGAGCGGCTCGTCAACTGGCGTTATAGTCGCGGCTTGCCCCCGATGCTGGCCGGCGGAACACCGGGGTTGAATTCCGGCCTGTCCGGCGCGCAGCTGCTGGCGACATCGCTGGCGGCCGAGGCGCGGTTGCTGGGCACCCCGGCCTCCATCCAAACCATCTCCACCAACGCCAATAACCAGGATGTCGTCAGCATGGGCTGCACCGCGGCGAAGATGACGCGAGCCGCGTTGCCGTTGCTTTGGAAAATCCTGGCCATTGAGGCCATCACGCTCGCGCAGGCGGCCGATGCACGAGGTGGCGAAAAAGTTTTGGGCGGTGATTACCGCAAGCTCTACGAATTGGTGCGGGGCGTCTCGCCAATGCTTGCCAACGACCGCCCGCTCTGCGAAGACATCCAACAGGTGATGGCTTTGCTGCAAAGTGAAGACGCACAGCGGCATTGCCTGCGTCCGCCAACGGAAATTGTTGAAAACTGACGTCGACGTTTTGATCATCGGTGCCGGACCGGCCGGCTCCTCAGCGGCCGCCTTGTTGCAGCCACAAGGCTTCCGCGTGCTCGTCGTCGAAAAGCAACTCTTCCCCCGGTTCGTCATTGGCGAAAGTCTGCTGCCGCATTGCATGGATTTGCTCCAGGAAGCCGGCCTGCTCGAAGCGGTCGAAGCGCAGGGCTTCATGCAGAAGTGCGGCGCGATTTTCCGGCGAGGCGACGAAACCTGTAATTTTGATTTCTCCAACCAGTTCACCGCCGGTTGGAATTACACTTTTCAAGTTCCCCGCGCTGATTTCGACCGGACGCTGGCGGACGCGGCGGCGGCACGTGGGGTGGAGATTCTATACGGACACGGCGTGACGGCGATCGGGTTTCACGAAAACGGGGC
>JAYUBJ010000503.1:0-4280 GCA_043740915.1 Verrucomicrobiota bacterium | reverse complement strand
CTGGTAGCCCGCCGGAACAGGCCAGTGGCCTGTTCTACCCAGCATGGGATTTTCAGACAGGCTCTGAGAAAAATTAAGACTCCAATTTTGAAGTTCATTTCAAATCCTTGCTCAAAGTTGACGGGCACCAATATTTCTCGATGTGTTGCACCACCAGTAGGATGACGGCCGTGGGTCCGTGGTTTTGGGATCCCACGGCCGGATGGAACTGACCTCCTCCCCTTCCCCACTCCCACCTTTGGTTACGGTGCGTCCGCGCAGGTGCAACTGAATCTGGCCGGCGGATGCCGGGCTGGCCGGGGCAAGACGGAGCGCGGCACCCAGAAGCAGCAATGCTGGGTAGAGGTTTATTTTCATTTGGCCATGAACCCGCAAACTCAGACAGAAACCCAATCAGCCCTGACGACGGAGTGGCGGCAGAATAAAAGCGGTTTTCCAATCAAGCAAGGATTCATCGCCCGCCACTAAGATGATTTCCTCTCTTTGGAGGAGAATCTAAGGCTTGGGAAAGGCCGTGAAGCGTACGGCTGAACCGGGCCGCGAGTTGTCCCAACTCGCAGCGCGTGGCGAAACCCAGACGATTGTTGTTAATTTCGACGCTGGGGGGTGGGCGACGCGCTGCGGTTTGGGACAAACCGCGGTCCGGGACTGAGAGTGCCGAGCCGGTGAGGGACTCAAGCAAAAGGTGCCTGGGCAGCGTGGGTGCGAGCGAGGGCGGCCTAAACCTCAGAGCAACTCTGCAGGAGATTGTGAGGTGCCTCCAGCGCTCCGGTGTCGAAATTCCCCGTTGTCTCCGCCCGAAGGCCACACTATATTCTCCGGGTGATCCGGCTGACGAAACAGGAACAGTTGGTGTTGACCGTGGTGCTGCTGTTGTTGTTGACCGGTTGGGCGGTCAGGGCGTATCGCACGGCGCACCCCCGGTCGTCAACGGGCGCACCTCTGAAATCGAATTAACATGCAAACCGTCAACTTTGATGAAGTCGTGGACAAGATCGTCGCAAAAAACCCGCGCTATCACCGCGATGCGTACCATTTCGTGCGCGAGTCACTTGACCACACGCAAAACTCCGTCCACAAGGTTGCCCGCGCCAACCAAAAGACGATTAGCCGGCATGTCAGTGGCCAACAGTTGCTCGATGGCATCCGCGAGTACGCCCTGCAACAGTTTGGTCCGATGGTGCTGACGGTGTTCGAGGAATGGGGTGTGCATCGTGGCGAGGATTTCGGCGAGATTGTCTTCAACCTCGTGGACAACGGCAACGGCCTTTTCGGCAAAACCGAGCAGGACAGCCAGGACGATTTCAAGGGCGGTTATAATTTTGAAGAGGCGTTCAAGAAGCCCTTCCTGCCCGCGCAGAAGGCAGACAAGCCGGTCGCGGAACCCAAGCCGAGCGAAGCGTAAGTCCGGGTTGAACCACAAATGCAGTCCTCCACTCCGAAGTTTATTGACCTCATGCGCCCATTCGCCATTTTCACCGCGTTGTTGTTGTTTATGCCATTAACCAAATCCATTGCCGCGTCCGCCGCCAAAAACGATCCCGCCATCCCCGCGCTTCCGCCGGGCGCCAAAATCACCGTGCTCGACAATGGCCTCACCATCATCGTGCGCGAGGATCATAGCGCGCCGGTCGTCTCCGCGCAGGCCTGGTGCCAGACCGGCAGCGTCCACGAAGGCCGCTGGCTCGGGGCCGGCATGAGCCATGTCCTCGAGCACATGCTCTTCAAGGGCACCACCACGCGCCCCGGCAGCCGCATCGACCAGGAAGTCCAGGACGCCGGTGGCTACATGAACGCCTACACGAGCTTCGACCGCACGGTCTATCACATCGACGCACCCAACACCGGCGCGCACACGGCCATCGACATCTTGTGCGACATCATGCAGCACGCCACGCTGCCCGCCGACGAAATGGAGAAGGAGAAACAGGTCATCCTCCGCGAAATGGACATGAACCAGGACGACCCGGGGCGTCGATCCGGCCGGCGGCTGTTCGAGACGGCCTACATGCGCAGCCCGTACCGGCTCACGGTCATCGGGTATCCGGACATCTACAACGAACTGAAGCGCGAGGACATTTTCAACTACTACCAGGAACGTTACGTGCCGAATAATCTGTTCTTCGTGGTGGCGGGTGACGTGCAGAACGACGAGACCGTGGCGCAAATCAAGCAGGCCTTCGCGGCCGCCAAGGCGAAGGCGCTCCCGCCGATGGTCCTGCCCGAGGAACCCAAGCAGACGGCCCCGCGCGAAGTCATCGAGGAAGCGCCCATCGAGCAGGGATATTTTCATTTTAGCTGGCACATTCCCGACCTGCGGCATCCCGACGTGGCGGCGCTCGACGTACTCGCGACCTTGCTCGGCAGTGGACGCAGTTCACGGCTGTACCAGGAAGTGCGCGAGAAGCAGGGTCTGGTAAATTCCGCCGACGCGTGGACTTACAACCCGGGTGCGGCTGGCCTCTTCGGCCTGAGCGCGGTTGTGAACGCTGACAAATTCACCGCCGCGCGCGACGCGCTGCTGGCCGAGGTCGAGAAGATGAAAGCCAAGCCCGTGACGAAAGCGGAGTTGGAGAAAGCGGTAAAGCAATTCACCGCCGGCACCCTTGCCACACGCAAGACGATGCAGGGCCAGGCGGCGGATCTCGGCGGAAACTGGATCGCGGCGAACGACCTTAATTTCTCACAGCGTTACCTGGCCGCCGTGAAGCGGCTGACGCCGGCGGATTTGCAGCGCGTGGCCCGCGAATATCTGACGACCGAGAACCGCACCCTCTACGCGCTCCTGCCGACGAATTCCGCGCCCAAGCTCACGCTCATCAGTGATCAGGCCACCGAGAATGCCATTCAGAAATTCGAGTTGGCGAACGGATTGCGTTTGCTCGTGAAGGAAGATCATCGCCTGCCGTTCGTCGAGTTTCGCGCCGTGTTCCAAGGCGGTGTGCTGGCCGAGACGGCGACGAACAGCGGCCTCACCCAACTTACCGGCAAGCTGTTGCTCAAGGGCACGAAAACCCGCAGTGCCGAGGCCCTCGCGCGGGAGATCGAATCAGTGGGCGGCAGCATGGACAGTTACGGCGGGAACAACAGTTTCGGGGTGAACGCGGAGGTCATGAGCAGCGACTTTGCCGCGGGACTTGGGCTGGTCGCGGACGTGTTGCTGAACCCGACGTTCCCCGCCGCCGCGCTCGAGCGCGAGCGCGAGGTGACGCTCGCCGGCATCAAGGCGATGAAGGATGACCTGCTTCAGAGTGCGAGCCGCGCGATGCGCCGGGCGATGTTTGGCGATACCGGCTACGGCCTCTCCGCCCTGGGCACCGAGGAAAGCGTGGCGAAACTGCAAGTGGCCGACTTGCGGGCGTTCCATCAAAAGCTGACTGTGCCGAACAATTGCGTCCTTGCCATCTACGGCGATGTAAAGGCGAAGGAAGTCAGGGCGGCGGTGGAGAAAGCGTTCATCGGATGGAAAAAAAATGCGGAAGCAAACGTCCAACGCTCGACGTCCAACGTCCAACTTTCAAAAGCACCGAAACGCGTGAGTGAGACGCGCGACAAGAAACAGGCGGTGTTGCTCATCGGTTTTCCGGGCACCTCGTTGTTGAACGAAGATCGCTATGCGATGGAGTTGCTGTCCGAGGCGTGCAGCGACCTGGGCTCGCGGCTGTTCCTGCGCATCCGCGAGAAGCTCGGCCTGGCTTATTACGTCGGGGCGCAGAACTTCGCCGGCCTCGTGCCGGGCTACTTCACCTTTTACACCGGCACCGAGCCGGGGAAAGTGGAGCAGGTTGAAAAGGAATTGCTCAAGGAGGCCGAATTGCTCCGCACCGAGGGGCTGACTGCCGGGGAACTCAAACGCGCCAAGGCAAAAGTCATTGGCCAGAAGAAAATCGGCCGGCAGGATCTCGGCGGCTTTGCGGCGGCCACCGCGCTGGACGAACTCTACGGTCTCGGTTTCACCAATCAGGACACCGAAAGCGCCAAGTTCGAAGCCGTCACCCTCGCCCAGATCAAAGCGGCGGCGAAAAAATATCTCCGTCCGGAGGCATACGTGATCGCCGTGGTGAAACCAGAATAGGTTGTTGCCGAAACACGCGCTCCCAGAAGTCGAAATTGGACGCGAGAGAACGCATCGCGGCGGGGCCGCAAATAAAGCAGCGCGAATCCACCAGCTACAGGAATCAGATTCACAGAAGGAAACAAAGGAAACGAAGGAAAAAACCACCTTCGTTCACTTCGTTTGCTTCTGTTCCACCAGTTTCCCGCCTCTTCGACCTGCCGCC
>JAYUBJ010000502.1:0-4288 GCA_043740915.1 Verrucomicrobiota bacterium | reverse complement strand
CGGGGCCCTCATCGGGGTTTCGTTCGCGGCGGTGGCCGCGCTTGTGGTCATGGATCAATTGAACAAGGCGGACCTCCTCCTCGAACGCGATGCGGCGCGTTTTCAGAAAAAAGTCGCCGACCAGGAACGCGAGCGCGCCCTGAAGATCGCCGAAGAAAACCGGGAGATCGCCGACGTGAGCCGGCAGCGGCTTGAACGTTTGGACAACGGCAACGGTCTCCGCCTGCTGGAGGACGGCGATGCCTCGGGCGCGTTGTTGTGGTTTGTGGAAGCGCTCAAGTCGGCGACTGGCGGCGCGATGCACGAGGAAAATGACCGCGTGCGTTTGGGCGCGGTCCTCCAGCAATGCCCGCTGCTCGTGCGTTTTTGGACGAATTCCGTCTCCTTCTCCGCCGTGGTGGCGAGCGCGGATGGCGGACATTTCGCCACGCTCACCCCGCGATCCCTGCGGCTCTGGGACGGCCGGACGGGAACGGAAATTTCCGTGCGGACTTCGTCAATTGCTGCTGGAACTTCGGCGGCGCTTTCCCCGGGTGGAACGAATTTGCTCGTGGCGCTGAACGGGAATTCGGCGCAAATCATCAATCTCGTTTCCGAGGTGCCGGCCTTGCCGCTGCTGCCTCTCGCCAATCCGCTGTCCTCCTCGGCCTTCAGCACCGACGGCCGGCGCGTGTTGACCGTCGCCAGCGCGGCCAGCAAGAACGGCCCCTCCGAGGCGCGCGTGTGGGAGGTGGCGACGGGCAAACCACTCTCCCCGCCGCTGCGCCATTTGGAGCGCATTGAGTTTGCCGCGTTCAGTCCGGACCTGCGGCAGGTGGTGACCGCGAGCGCCGACCGCACGGCGAAAATCTGGGACGCGACCACCGGCGAAGTGATTTGCACCCTCGCGCACAAGGATCGGGTCTCGCGCGCGGCGTTCAGCCCGGATGGCCACCTCGTGGCCACCGCCAGCCAGGACAAGACGGCGCGGGTCTGGGACGCCGCGAGCGGCCAGGCGGTAGCGTCGCCGTTGGTTCACAACCTCGCCGTCGTGGGGGTGCGGTTTAGTCCCGATGGCCGGCGCGTCGTCACCGCCAATTCGGACAACGCGGCCCGCGTGTGGGACACGTTGACGGGCGATCCCATCACGCCTTCGCTCCACCACAACATGCGGATTATTTCCGCCGACTTCAGCCCCGATGGCCGGCGCATTGTCTCGAGCGGCGAAAAGATGGTGCGCGTGTGGGACGCGACGACGGGCCAGGCGGTCCTGCCGCCGCTCGTCAGCAATGATGATATCCTCCACCTCGGTCAAAGCGCGGATGGCCGCCGCCTCACCGTGGTCAGTCGCGACGGCGCGATCCGGGTGTGGGACGTGGCCATCGACCGGGAACTGCCGGCGGTGGTGCTGTCGCATCCGGGCGCGGTGAATCAGGCGCGTTTCAGCGGCAACGGTCTGCGCCTGCTGACGGCCTGCGACGATGGGGGGTTGCGCTTGTGGGGGGGCGGGGCGGTTGAGCCGCAGGAAATTTTCCGGCATGGCGCGCCGGTTCACGCCGCCGTGTTTGGGCCGGACGCCAAATTTGTTTCCACCCTCAGCGGCGGGGACGGACGCAGCCAGACCTTGCGCGTGTGGATGCTGGAGCACAGCCGGGTGGGGCGCGACAAGCCCCGGCTCGAACGAACCAGGCTGGAGGGCGCGACCTTCAGTTCCAATGGCCGCTGGCTCGTGGCGGAAAATCGGGACCGGCAGTTGCAATTGGTGGAACTCGAAACCGGACGGGAAATTCCGCTGGCCGTTCCGCCCGCGGCCAGGGCCAATCCATCCCCCCGCGCGAAATCGTTGCCGCCGGCGGCGGACCGGCTGCGCGGGCGCCTGGATTTCGCCGCCTTCAGCGCGGATGGGCGGCGACTCGCCACGGTGAGCACCAACGAGCGCGGCCGGTTGGTGAATTTTTTTGGCACGAGCGACGGCCGGCCCGTGGGCGCGTCCATCCGGTCGGTGAATCCGCTGGTGTGTGGCGCGCTGAACCGCGACGGCAGTCGCTTCGTCAGCGGTGATGCGGACGGCAAGGCGCGACTCTGGGAGGTGGCGACCGGAAAGGAAATGACCGCCGCGCTGGAACATAGCGGCGCGTTGGATTACGTCGATTTCAGTCCGGACGGCAAACGCGTGGTGACCGCCAGCACGGACAACACGGCGCGGGTGTGGGATGCGGTGACCGGCCAACCGCTCACGCCCTACCTCGAGCACAACGGGCGGGTGGTGTTTGCCACGTTCAGTCCGGATGGCCAGCGCGTGCTGACGGCGAGTTGGGACAAAACCGCGCGGTTGTGGGACGCGGCCAACGGCGAACCCCTGGCCCCGCCCCTGATGCACACGAATCAAGTGAGCTATGCCGCGTTCAGCCCGGATGGCCGACGCGCGGTGACGGCCAGCACCGACGGCACCGCGCGCCTGTGGCGCTTCATGCCGGATGAAAAGCCGGCGGCCGAACTGGCGGTGCTCGCCCAATTGTTGTCGGGCCGGCACATTGACCGCACCGGCAGCGTTGCCACGGCGCCCTATGCCGACTTGTTAGCGAACTGGCGGCAAGTGCTTGAGAAATATCCGTACCTGTTCACCTCTTCCAACGAGCGGGCGCGCTTGTGGCATTTGCATGAAGCCCTGCAAAGCGAGGGGGGTGGCGATTGGTATGGTGCCGTGTTCCACCTGGATCGTCTGTTGGAACTCGATCCCGGACATGCACCCTTCATCGACCGCCGAGAGCGTGCCGCGCTGGAGTTGGAGCAGAGCCGGTTGACCCCGTGAGCTTCAGGAGCGGTGACGGCCTGTTGGGTGGGCCGATGGCTGCAGACGGTGGTGCGACAAATCGGTCGCACCTCTCTACTGGAGACGAGACGCCTGCGTTTGGAAAAGCCCGCAGGGCTTCAACATGAATAGCCGTGGGTGAAACCCACGGTACGGCGTCCGGTTGCTCCTCGACCCTGCAAGGGTCGAACTTGTCTGCTCGTTTGAGGTTCAACCCCGCCGGGGTTGATTCCACGCGGGGCCAGTACCGTGGGTTGCACCCACGGCTATTCACGTTGAAACCCTCCAGGTTTCGCGCCCTGGCTGTCGCCAATTCTGCAAAAATTGCGATGCGCTTGGTGGCAAACCGGAAGCATTCACGGTTTGACAATTGTTTGGAAAGGATTAGGTATGCGTTACACCCATGCAGATGAAACGCGGCATCCTGTTTCAGGCGGTTTTCGTGTTTGTGGTAATGGTTGCCGGCGTTAAATTGGGGACCATTGGGCCTGACTTTGGGGGATGGGCATCGGCTCCCCATACTTTTTTCCCGTATTTTTTGGGAATTGTCCTGGGAGGGGATCCCTATTCCATTCGTGATGGGAATCCGCGTTTGAGTTACATGGTCGGCTATGTACTCGGCTCGGCGTTGGAATGGGGACTCATCGGTTATTGGCTCTCCATTCCGTTCGCCATGATCTTCGCGATTCGCGGGTGGCAGAAAAGCATGCGTGCTGCTGGCGGAGATGAAAGCGACAATGGTGAGGGCCAACCAGTCACTGGCACCAACGCCGGTAATCCTCCACAGTCTCGCGTTCACGGGCTGCGACCCGGAGTTGATGTGGCTCAATTCGTGTGGTTGACCGTAATAAAGAGGCAGCGGCTCGTCATCACCTTGGCTGCTGGCCTCACGGTGGCGGTAGCCGGTGGCGCTGCCTACGGCTGGTCCCACTGGAGTGCCTTCGGTCCGGTGGTCTCCGGCCCCGGGTATGAAGGTGTGCTCATGGTGCCTGAGCAGCTCCGGCCGGAAGGAGGTCTGTGGCAACCGTCGCTCGGTCAGGTTCGAGAGATGGAGGCGGAATTGGTTGGATATGTCGATTCACGCAAAGAAGATTTCGGTTCCAAGGTCGTGGAGCGGATTCCGCACTAACGGCGACATTACCGCGGATTTATCAAGGATGGCAGGCAACTGATGCGTATCAGGTTCCTCAGTCTTAATCTGGTGTCACGACGAGATTGGCTTGATGGCGTGATTGTTGATGGTGGAGGCGTTGATAACAATTGGTCGGTGTGGTACGACCCGGCCGGTCGGCGGTTTATGGATGCATCTCCGTTTGACAGTGAGTCGTACAAAAAATATCACAAAAGAGACCAATAATTCAGTGCAGCCAACGCGGTTGCCGCTGTTTAGGTTTCGCGGTTTACCTTTTACGGCGCGGCGTGGCTGAGTTCTGGACGTTTGAGCTCCGTCCTTTTTTCGACGTGTGCCGGGAGCGCAGCCTGAAGGCGTGCGGCTAC
>JAYUBJ010000501.1:0-4290 GCA_043740915.1 Verrucomicrobiota bacterium | reverse complement strand
TCCGCCTCCGCCGCGTTGGCAGGGAGCAAGGCGAGGGGGCCGAGCAGGAGGGTCAGCGCGGCTTTGGCGATCAGGCCGTGGGTCTTGAGTTCCACTTTCAAGTCTTCACCGGAACTGATCGATTCACCGTAGAAACAACGGAGCACATAGGCGGCCTTGATCAGAGGATCCACGGCCAGATACGTCAGCCCCACGGTGGCGGCAAAGAAAGTGGTGTTCAGAATTGAGTGCCACCCGCCCCGGGTAAAAACCGTTTCAATGCCGAGAAATATTTTGATAAAACCGGGCACCGCAACCAGGGCGGAGACGAGATTGAGCCAGACAAAAAGGCCGAACAGCAGGAGCACCAGCAGCAGAACATGGTTTTGTCCGGTCCAAAGGGCAGCTTGCCGAACGGCCTTTTTTAGCACGGGACGAATGGCCGCGGACTCCCCGTCGGCGAGAGCGGTAACGCTCTGATAGAAAGCAAAGGCCCAGCCGAAGGGCAACGCCATGATCAGCGCGACCGGCAAAATGAACAGCCCGCCAGGCTGCACGATCATTTGCGTCATGGCCACCCGGGTCAGCCGGGTGAGGGTCCAGCGCGGCGAACTTTTTCCGCCCACTTGGGCGCGCAATTCCGCCGCGAAAATCGACTGCCATGTTTTCATCCAGAAAAACAGGATGGTCACGATGACGGTGGCCTCGGCAATCCGGTCGGCGGCAAACGCGCTCCGGCTCATGTCGGCCCAGAAATAGAGAAAGCCCAGGACGAATGGCAGAGTGCCGAGATAATAAAGCGCCAGCACGTTCAAAGGCGTGCGCCGCAGGAGGTGGACGGCTTCTTCGAGCAATTCCAGCGCGCCTTTTGCGGTGGTTCGTGGGCGGGCCATTATTATTCCTCCCCGAAGCCGGTCTTCCAAACAGTGCCGTCATGGAATTTGGTGGATGCCGACAGCAGCGTTTCGCCGATCCAATAGAAGAACAGCCAGGCGGTCACGAACCCAAGGGCACAGAGTGTCCCGCGGCCAAGACTGGCCAGGCTGTATTTCTTTCCGGTGGTTGCCTGGGTGACTTGCTTGAGGCAGCTCGCGCAGACGACCCGATCATCGTGCTCGGTGATGCATTCGCGGCAATAGAAATGTTTGCATGCGGGACAACGCGCCACCGCCTCGCGCAGCGCGTGGTTGAGGCAATGCTGATGGGAGAGATTTTCCATGATCAGACCGGCGGGTCCGTGAGTGGGGGAAGGGTCGGCGGAACCGGTGGCGGCAATTTTTGGTCCCGAAAACGGGAGGTCATGATGCTGCCCATCAATCCCAGAACCAGGGAGACGATGGCGGACAACACCAGCGGCACCAGCAGCCAGGGAGTTGTGAGCGGATCAATTTCGGCAGCGCCTTGAAGCGGGTTCTGTCGTCCCCCGGATGTGGCCACGTCGACGCTCATACCATGGATAATTGCGATTGCGGCGTAAATGCAGGTCCCCCAGGTCAACAGGCGAAGCGCTGGTGGAATATCGCTTTGATACTGCTGAATGAGAGCCGCGATCATCATTGCGGCGACGCCTAACGAAACGATCGTTCCAACCGCCAGCACCGCCGGGGGATGAACAAATATTTGCAGGGCAGTTAAGAATCCATCGAGGATCAACAGCGCAAAGAGAATCTGGTGGACGCGGCCCGAACAGAATTTTAGCGGTTTCGCTGCAGAATTCGCGTGCTGGACGGCGGTGCCCGGCGCACCATAAACGGGCGGAATACTGCTCACCTGAAGTTGAATTTCGTCGGCGCTCAAGGTGCCTTGCGCCGCCTCGATGTGCGGGCGGAGCAGGGCCAATACTTTTTCCGCCGTGCGCACGCGTTGAAGCGAGGAAAGCTCCTCTTTCTGCACGGCGGTCTTCAATTCCGTGACGCACCTCGGGCCGCGCCAGACGTACAGCACGACGTTGATGATGCCGAATAAGCCAAAGAGGCACGCAATAACGCCCAAAACGCCATCGAGAATTGGGGGTGAAAAAAAAGCCCCCAAGGCGAATAATGCGGCAAAACCGAAGAGCGCAAGGTTCGTGGCTTTCTCCGCCCCGGTCCGCCGCACGGTAATCGCCTGGATATCGCGGTAATAAAATCGCTTGGACTCCTGTTGGTAGCCCGTGGCCAGGAGCTGGAGCAGGTGATCCGTGCCGAGCCAGAGCGTGCAGGTCTTGCGGATGCCCGCAATCAAGCGCGACCCTTCAAAACGCGTCCCGCTGCCCGGCAGCTTCTGATACTCTTTGGGAGTCGCCATTTATTTTAGAGCTTGATAGGCGAAAAATACCGCCCAACCGATGATTTGCAGCGAGGCGAGCACGATCGCTGTGATGAAGGACGCCTTCGAACCACCGAGAATACTGCACGGTTCCTTCCAATAACGAATCGCGATATACAGCGCAATCGGCGCGCCAATGAGTGAGGTCCAGCACAACAGCATCGGCAGGGTGGCGGCTCCCAGCGCGATCCGGTCATAACGAACGTGTTTGGTTTCCAGCGATTTGAGTTTGCCCTTTTTCTTTCCCGATTCAAGACAGGCGGTGCAGAGGTGTTGCCCGGCCAGTTCCACGTCGCACAGCGCGCACAGAAACCGGCCGCAGCCGTCGCAAGGAGTGACCGCTTTTTTGTGCGGGTGATAAAAGCAGCCCGCCTCGCCCTCCAGAATGACTTGCTCCGCCTGCGGGAGGCTGACGGGCCGAAACAGCGCCGGATAAACTTCCACGCGGATCAGTTTCCGGCAGGAAGGGCAGGGCGTGAACTGCGGGACATTGAAAACCTCAGTGGGCAGCGTCGCCTTGCACTTGGAACAAGTGACAACGGAAGATTGCATTAGCTCGAAGTCACCTTGATGACACGGGTGCCGCAAATGCGGTCGTGCAACGCGCGCTTCTCGTCGTCGAATGCGGCCATGATGTAGCCAATCAGGAGAGTCAAAGAGCTGACATATTCCGCCATGCTCCGCCCGAACGCCTTGCCGTAGCTGACCTTGCTGCCATCCGCATTTATCACGCGAACTTTGGCTGCCATTTTGCCGGGAGTGGCCCCGAATTTACCGATGAAGAACGTGGTATAGGCCACGTTGACCGCCACACCCGCACCAAGGCTCGCCAGAAGAATGAGGGTTCCGTCGGTTACCTTGGCTGCGGCCATGACCAATCCGATCAACATGCCCGACCCAAAACCAATCACTTGCAAAATAATGCCATCCAAAAACTTGGCGCCAAAACGAATCCAGAATCCAGCGTACTCCGTGGCGCCGCCAAGGTGGGCGCCTTCCTTCAGTTTCTGGACAAAGATTGGTTTGCAATTGGCGCAAACAAAATTGTCGCCGTAACGAATGACCTCGTCCTTGGGAAAAATCTGCTGGCACTCACTGCATACCACCTCGTCCCCGGCTGAAGGCGGTGGCGAACCCGGGGAAGGGAGGCCGGTTCCGGCTGGGGACATGGCTTTGGAGTAGGGTTCCCAACCGGCCATGCCCTCCCGCCAGATCAAAGTTTCGGCGCTGATGGTACCGGTGCTGAACAGATGTTGAAGTTCTGTCTCGGCAAAGGGCCCCCGCTTTTGGTTTCCATCCGCATAGAACCAGTTCATAAGTGTGTGGGTGGCTGGCTAAGGTCGAAAGCGTCGCTCAATCACCGCCTAACGTAAAGGCATTTTCACAGCCGATTCTCCGGCGGTGACTCCAGTTTCCTTCTGCCTGGCACGCCCACCAGATCCCTCCAGGGTCGAGTGCTGGAACCGGTCAACTCCCCAGCAGTGCGGCCACGTTCTCGTGTTCAGCTTTCCACACGTTCCAGACCGACTGAACCCATTTCTGGATCATCGCATCCCGTGCCTGACCGGGCTTTTCACGAAGCACCTCAGCCACGGTGACGGCGGCTCTTGTGCCCGGGGAATTGAAGGCCGGCCAGGCTTTGCGGGTTTTTCCCAAGCGCTGATTACCCTACTCGTAGCGCAGCGACTCGATGGGATCAAGGTTCGCCGCTTTGTAGGCGGGGTAAGTTCCGAAGATGATGCCCACCAGAGAACAGATGCCGAGGCCGATCATGGCCCAATCAAAGGGAATTACCGGCGGCACCTTTAGAAAATACGCCGCCGCGTTGCCGGCGCCGATGCCCAGAATCACACCCAGCAATCCGCCCACTTCGCACAGCACCACCGCCTCCATGATGAATTGCGCCATGATGTTCCGTTTTTTCGCCCCGATGGCGCGGCGCACGCCGATCTCGCGCGTCCGCTCGGTAACGGAGACGAGCATGATGTTCATGATCCCGATGCC
>JAYUBJ010000500.1:0-4295 GCA_043740915.1 Verrucomicrobiota bacterium | reverse complement strand
AGACGCAGCCGGTTCTGGCGCGCGAGCAGTTGATTGTTCGGATCAACGACACCCAGCTCCGGGCGGGCGCGGGAGGATTGAAGGTAGGTCGCCGAGTTGACGATGAGGCGGTGGAGATGTTTCAGGCTCCATGGGGTCCGGGATTTGGCGTCTGGCGTTTGGGTTGTGTGCTCGGACAACTTGGACTCATTATCTAAAACCCTAGACCCTAGACGCCAGATTCCATCCGCTCCTGGTTGCATGAACTCCACCGCCAGCCAATCCAGCAACTGCGGATGCGTGGGCGCGGCCCCTTGCGTGCCGAAATCATTTTCCGTTTCCACGATCCCCTTGCCAAAATACTCCTGCCAGACCCGGTTCACGGCCACGCGCGCGACCAGCGGGTTCCGGGGATCCACAATCCACTTCGCGAAAGCAAGCCGGTTGGTCGTTTCCATCTTCGCGAGCGGAGGCAAGATCGCCGGCACACCGGGCGAAACCGGACCACCGTCACGGGTGAAGTCGCCCTTGACAAAAAGATACGTCCGTCGCGGGTGGGCCAGTTCACGCATGACGAGCGTGGACAAAATAACTGGTTTGGCGGCCCGCAACTTCTTGAGCACTGCCTGGTGCGCCTGGTTCTCGGGCGCCGTCTCGACGTAGGCGGCCAGCACGGTCTGTCGCTTCTCCTCGCTGCGTTGCGGGAACTGCACGTCAAAGGCCTCGCGCACTGCTTGGGATTGCGCCTGGCGCTGCGCAGGCGTCAGACTCTGTTCCCACGCCACCATGCGCCCATAGATTTCTGGATCCTTGGCGGGCAGTCCGCCAAGGTACGCTGCGGCCTTGACCTCCACTTCTTTCGCGAGTGCCACAGCTTCGTCTGATCCGAGCGGCAGTTCCGGCTCCTCCGCGTTGTTCAGAAAAGCAAATAGACCATAATATTCCCGCTGCGTAATCGGGTCGAACTTGTGGTCGTGACACTGGGCACACCCCACCGTCAGCCCCAGAAAAGCCGTGCCGGTCGTGTTCACCCGATCAATAATCGACTCGATCCGAAATTGCTCCTTGTCGATGCCGCCCTCCTGATTGAGCTGTGTGTTACGATGAAAGCCGGTGGCAATTCTTTGTTCCAGGCTCGCCCGCGGCAGCAAATCCCCGGCCAGTTGTTCGATGGCGAACTGGTCGAACGGCAGGTCCCGATTCAGCGCGTCAATCACCCAATCACGGTATTTCCAAATCGTACGCGGCGCGTCGATGCTGTAGCCATTGGAATCCGCGTAGCGTGCCACATCGAGCCAGTGCCGTCCCCAGCGCTCGCCATAATGCGGCGATGCCAGCAGCCGTTCCACCAAGCGCGAATACGCGGCTGGCGTTCGGTCATTTATGAAGGCATCGATTTCCGGAATCGTGGGCGGCAGGCCGGTCAGGTCGAGGCTCAACCGGCGAATCAGCGTGGCCCGGTCCGCCTCCGGCGCAGGTTTGATTTTTGCCTGCTCCAGGCGGGCCAGAATGAAACTGTCAATCGGGTTGCGTACCCACCCCTTCTGTTTCACCTTCGGCTCAACGGCGCGTTCCGGAGAGATGAACGCCCAATGTTTCTTCGCGACACCGGGCACTTCATCCTCCGGAGCCCGGCCACCCTGATCGATCCATTTGGACAGCAACGCAATTTGCCCGCCCGACAGCGGCGGCTTCTTGTAGGGCATGCGGGCAATGTCCGGGTGGGTGCCCTGCACGGCTTGAATCAGCAGGCTCCCCGCGCTTTTGCCGGGCTGGAAAGCCGGGCCGGCGTCGCCGCCTTTCCTGGCATTCACCGCCGTATCGAGCCGCAATCCGCCCTTCTGCAGCGCCGCCCCGTGGCAACCTGAGCAGGCCTCGGTGAGCACCGGTTTCACGTCGCGCAGATAATCCCCCGACGCCGTCCCAGCGGTGGTGGCCAGTGGCAGCAGCAATCCCCAAAAAAGTTTTCGCGTTGCGTGCATGAATGGTGCTGGGAGGATACGTAACACCTCCGCCGCGCGCCTTCAAAAGGAATTTTGTCCTGGTTGCATTGCCGCGCGCAGCTCGCTGGGAGTGGCACCGGCGTCTCGCCCGTGAGTTGCTGGGTTGGCCTAAGCCCTGGCTTTGCCAGAATCGCACGGGCGGGACACCCGGGCCACTACGCTGCACGAAATTGGGCGGAATCGCCGTCCCTGAATTATTAATGGCCGCCAGCGTCTCTCTGTGGTTGAATTCACCCGAGAACTCGGCGCTGCCAGCGAGCAAACCGCTCGGGCTTCGCGCGGGTTGAATCCTGAGACAAAACCATCATGCCGGTGTCAGCAAGCCAATCCGCCACCGCCAGCCTGCTCCTGCTCGGATGCGTGTGCGCCGCGCCGCTGCGAGCCGCTGAATCTCCGTCATCGACGCTCCGCGACACGTCGAAATCGGAATTCTTTGAGAAAAAGATCCGCCCCCTGCTGGTGGAGCGCTGCTACGAATGCCACAGCGCCGAGTCAAAAAAGATCAAGGGCGGCCTGCGGTTGGACACCCGCGAGGACCTGCTCAAGGGCGGCGACACCGGCCCCTCCCTCGTGCCGGGCAACCCGGACAAAAGCCGGATCATCGAGGCGGTGCGTTACCAGAACCAGGATCTCCAGATGCCCCCCAAGAGTCCGCTCAAGCCTGAGCAGGTGCGCGACCTCGAACAGTGGGTGAAAATGGGCGCGCCTGATCCGCGCGAAAAAGCGACCGCGAAAGTGGCCGGCAAACGGGTCATCAATCTCGAAGAAGGCCGCAAGTTCTGGGCGTTCCAGCCCATCGCCAATCCACTGGCGCCACCCGTGAAAAACCCGAAGTGGATCCAGTCGCCGCTCGACAATTTCATCCTCGCCAAACTCGAAGAAAAAAAACTCAAGCCCGCGCCACCCGCGGACCGACGCACCCTCCTCCGGCGCGCCACTTTTGACCTCACCGGCCTCCCGCCGGCAGCGGCGGACATTGATGCCTTTCTCGCGGACAAGTCGCCCACGGCTTTTGCGACCGTGGTGGACCGGCTGCTCGCGTCGCCACAATACGGCGAGCGCTGGGGACGGCATTGGCTTGACGTGGCGCGTTATGCGGACTCCAACGGACTCGATGAGAACGTGGCCTTCGGCAATGCGTGGCGTTACCGGGATTACGTCGTGAATGCCTTCAACCGCGACAAACCCTACAACCAATTCGTCATCGAACAGCTTGCCGGCGACTTGCTGCCGCCAGCGGAAAACGTCGGCGTCAAGCATGAGCGTTTGACGGCGCTCGGTTTTCTCAGTATCGGGCCTAAAGTACTCGCCGAGCCGGACAAGGTGAAACTGGAGATGGACTTGATCGACGAGCAAATCGAGACGGTCGGCCGCGCTTTCATGGGCATCACCCTCGGTTGCGCCCGCTGCCACGACCACAAATTCGATCCCGTGCCAACCGATGATTACTATTCCCTCGCCGCCATCTTTAAAAGTACCCGCACAATGGATGACCTCAAAACCATCGCCAAATGGCACGAGCCAGAGGTCGCCCTGCCGGAGGATTTCAATGTCCAGGCAGCCTATGCCAAACTCGTCGCCGCGCAGAAACTCGGCATCTCCAACTTCGTCGCCCAGGCCAACCAAACCTTGCTGCTGGAGCGTAAGCCGAATTCGTTGCCGCAGAATCCGGAGAGCCTATATCCGACCAACACCATCGCCGAGTTACAGAAATTGAGGGACGCAGTGGCCAAGTTGGAAAAGGATGCGCCGGAACTTCCCAGCACCATGGGCGTGATGGAAGGAACCAACATCCTGAAGGTGTTCCCCGTGCATATTCGCGGCAGCCATCTCACGCTCGGCAAGGAAGTGGCGCGGGGCGTGCCCCAGGTGATGACCATTTCCACAAGCCCCCAATTCGACGAACAGCACAGCGGCCGGCTCGAGCTCGCACGCTGGCTGGCAAGCGCGGAGCACCCGCTCACGGCGCGCGTCATGGTGAACCGCATCTGGCGCTGGCATTTCGGACAAGGTCTCGTCGCCAGCACGGACAACTTCGGCGCCCTCGGCGAGCGTCCGTCGCACCCGGAGCTCCTCGACTGGCTCGCGCGCCGGTTCCTCGCCGAAGGCTGGAGCCTGAAAGCCATGCACCGCGTAGTGATGCTTTCGAGCACATACCAGATGGCTGCGAATTTGGAACGCACCCCAGGTTCGAGCGACCCGGAAAATCGTCTGCTCACCCACTTCCCCCTACGCCGCCTCGAGGCTGAGGAAATCCGCGATGCGCTCCTGTTCGTTGCCGGCACGCTCAACTTCGCGATGGGCGGCAAAACC
>JAYUBJ010000499.1:0-13510 GCA_043740915.1 Verrucomicrobiota bacterium | reverse complement strand
GCTCGCGTCGCTGCGCTCGCTGACGCGGAAAATAGGGTGACTTGCCGCAGCGCGTCCCTACCATTTTTCACGCAGATCTTTCACTCAGGGTTGATTTCCGGTCAGGGGTCGTTTAGCCTTCCGCCCTATGGCATCAACATACAAAGCGCTCGTCGGCGTCATCATGGGCAGTCAGTCCGATTGGGAAACCATGCAGCACGCCGCAAAGCAACTCGAAGAATTGCACGTGCCGCATGAAGTGCGCGTGATTTCGGCCCATCGCACCCCGGACTTATTGTTCGAGTATGCCTCCAGCGCGGTGGCGCGCGGCCTGGAAGTAATCATCGCGGCGGCCGGCGGCGCAGCCCACCTCGCCGGCGTGACGGCAGCCAAGACCGAGTTGCCTGTGCTCGGCGTGCCGATGGAATCGAAGTCACTGCACGGCCTTGATTCGCTGCTCTCGATGGTGCAAATGCCGGGGGGCGTGCCGGTCGCGACGTTTGCCATCGGCAAACCGGGGGCGATCAATGCCGCGCTGTTCGCCGCGGCGATCCTGGGGAGCAACCATCCCGAGGTTCGCGCCGCCTATGCCAATTTCCGCAAGCAACAAACCGAGCGCGGCGTGGCCCACCAGAAAATCCAGCAATAAGGTTTCCGGGAATATTGCGCTTGCGCGACCCAAGCTCATCGTTACAGTTCGCCCACAGTTCAACCCGCCGGCAGCGGGGTTTTTTTAACTTGTCGTAAATCAACCAACCAATTTCAGCGTGAAAATTTTCGCCGGCACCTCCAATCCACCCCTCGCCGCCTCCATCTGCGAATACATCGGTGTCGAGTCCGGCAAATGCACCGTCAACGCCTTTCCCGATGGCGAGACGTTTGTGAAGATCGAGGAAAACGTCCGCGGGGAAGAAGTGTTCGTGGTCCAATCTACCAGCCCGCCGAGCAACCATCATCTGATGGAAATGTTCATCATGATGGACGCGCTGCGGCGGGCCAGCGCCAAGCAAATCACGGCGGTGCTGCCTTTTTACGGCTACGCCCGGCAGGATCGCAAAGACCAGCCGCGCGTGCCGATCACGGCCAAGCTCGTCGCCAACCTGCTCGTCGCGGCCGGTGCGAATCGGGTGCTGACGATGGATTTGCACGCCCAGCAGATTCAGGGTTTCTTCGACATCCCCGTGGACCACCTCTACGCCGCGCCGGTGATGTATGATTATTTGCGCGAGATGCACCTGCCAGAATTGACCGTGGTCAGCCCGGATGTGGGCGGATTGAAAATGGCGCACGCCTACTCGCAGGTGTTGGAGGCGGGGCTGGCCATCGTCGCCAAGCGTCGCAAGAGCGCCTCGGAAATTGAATCCATGACGGTCATCGGCGAAATCCGCGGCAAGACCGTGCTGCTGGTGGATGACCTGACGGAGACGGCGGGGACGCTGACCACGGCGGCGAAATTGCTGAAGCGCAAGGGAGCCAAGCGGATTTACGCCTGTGTTTCCCATGCGATTCTGAATGATTTGGGCATCGAAAGATTGCGCAAATCAGTTATTGACGAACTGATAACGACTGATAGTGTCCTGCGCCCTGAGATCGACGGGGTGAAGATAACCACACTGTCGGTGGCAGGGTTGCTGGGTGAGGCCATCAAACGAATTCATAGTAATTCGTCCGTGACCTCACTGTTTGAATTTAAGGGCGGCCGGACGAGTTGAGCTGTTTCAACGCGTCGGCCGAAGTAATAATTTAAGATGAAATCTGTATCGTTGACCGCTTATCCGCGCTCGTTGGTCAAGCGCACCCGGGTAAAAAAACTGCGCGCCGCCGGTCGCGTGCCGGCCGTCATCTACGGCCGCCAGAGCCAGCCCCAAAGCCTTGAAGTCACCGTCAAGGATTTGAAGAACCTCATTCACCATTCCGCCTCGGAAAACATCCTGGTGGATCTGGCCATTACCGGCGACGCGCGCCCCAACCGCCTTGTCCTCGTGCAGGAAGTCCAGCACCACGTCTTGAGCGGCCAGGTGTTGCACGTGGATTTTCATGAAGTCGCCGAAAACGAAAAAGTCACCGTGCTGGTGCCGGTGGAAGCCGTTGGCGAACCCGCCGGCGTCAAGACTGGTGGTGGCGTCCTCGAGCACGTCCTGTTCAAATTGAGAGTTCGTGCGCTGCCCAAAGATCTGCCGGAAGTCATTTCCGTGGACGTCACCAGTTTGGAAATCGGCAAGGCGATTCACATAGGGGACATCGTGCCGCCGGAGGGAGTGGAAATTCTCGGCGACAAGCATATTTCCGTGCTTGCTGTCGCGGCGCCGGTGACGGAAGCCGAAGAAGCGGCGGCGACCGCGGCGGCGACCGAAGGCACCGCGGCCGAGCCGGAGATGATCAAAGAGAAGAAAGACGGCGAGGGTGAAGTGGCGGCGGCGGGCAAACCCGATGCCAAAGCAGCCAAGGCGGATGCCAAGGCGCCCAAGGCCGAGGACAAAGGCGGCGAGAAGAAAGCCGAGAAGAAGAAGTAAGTCCACCGGCGGCCCGGCCCTGCGCCCGCCGCGGAAAACGGCCCGCGCATGGAGAACCTTTATCTCATTGTGGGCTTGGGCAACCCGGGTGCGGACTATGCCCGGACCCGGCACAACGCCGGGTTCCTGTTGGTGGAACGGTTGGCCGCTGGCTGGCGCGCACGTTGGTCGCTGGAAAAAAAGTTCGAGGCCCGGCTGGCGAAACTGGAACGCGACGGTCGCAAACTGCTCTTGTGCGAGCCGCAGACGTTCATGAACGCCAGCGGTGAAGCCGTCAGTGCCGTAAGTGATTTTTTTCACGTGCCGTTGGCGCACGTTTTGGTGCTGGTGGACGATGCGGATTTGCCGTTCGGTGAAATTCGGTTGCGGTCGAGCGGCAGCAGCGGTGGCCATCACGGACTGGAATCGATTGAGCGGCATCTGGCGAGCCGGGAGTTTGCGCGGTTGCGGATCGGGATTGGCCGGCGGACCGACGGGGTGCGCGAGATCACGGGACATGTTTTGGGGCAGTTTGGGGCCGGGGACACGGAACTATTGGGGAAAGTATTGGAACGGGCGTCCAACCAGGTGGCCTGCTGGTTGGCTGAAGGAATGCAGCAGGCAATGAACCGGTTTAATGGAGCGGCTAGCGGCTCCGAGAAGAAAGAATCAAAGTGAAACGATACGAAGGTCTGTTTATATTGAACAACACCGCCAAAGAAGAGGGCATCAAAGAGACGATCGACAAAATCTCCAGCGAGATCGCGGCGGCCGGCGGCAAAGTTGAAACGGTGCAGAAGATGGACAAGCGCGCGTTCGTGCGCGTGGCCAACCGCAAGCACAGTTCCGGTTTTTACGTGAACGTGATTTTTGAGAGCCAGCCCGGCGCGATGGCCCAGTTGCGCCACAAGTTCGCCCTGAATGAAGAGGTGTTCCGCGCCATGTTCACCGTGGCACCGGCACCCAAAGCCCCCACCATAGCCGCCAAATAATTTGACCCATGGCCAGCTTTAACCGAGTTATACTTGTAGGGAACCTGACGCGCGATCCGGAGTTGCGCTATACACCGAAGGGGACCGCGGTGGCCGAGATTGGCCTGGCGGTCAACCGCGTCTGGACCAATGAAGCTGGCGAGAAAAAAGAAGAAGTGACCTTTGTTGATGTTGATATGTTTGGCCGCACGGCGGAAAATGTCGGTCAATACATGCGCAAAGGCAGTCCGATTCTGATTGAAGGCCGTCTCAAACTGGATCAATGGGATGACAAGCAAACTGGTCAGAAGCGCAGCCGGCTCAAGGTGGTTGCCGATATCGTGCAATTTCTCGGTGCCGCCCGCGGCGACTCCGGTGGCGCGCGCGGTGCCGAAGGTGCCGCTGAATCCACGCCGCGCAGCCGGCCCGCCACACCGCCCGCCGCTGGCAACGCGCCCGCCGCACCGGATGGCCCGCCGCCCGAAGAAGACGATGTGCCTTTTTGATGAATAGCGGTCGCCGGTGGGTTTCCCCGGCCGCTCCGCTCCTCCACTTTCAAAGTTCAACACTAATTGCTATGGCTAAAACTGAAGTTATCCTTACTCACAACATCGTCGGCTTGGGCGGTGAATCCGACCAGGTCAAAGTCGCCGCCGGCTACGCGCGCAATTATCTCTACCCGCAGGGTCTGGCCATCCCGTTGACCGCCGCGAACAAACGACGACTCGACGCGCTCCGGCAACGCCGTGCTGAACGCGAGGCTCACGAGTTGAATGCCATGACGGAGCTGTCCAAGAGCCTGTCCAAAATGCTCCTGACGGTCAAAGTCAAGACGGGCGAGGATGGCAAGATGTTCGGTTCGGTCACGGCCGGCAGCATCGCCGATGAACTGAAAACCCAGTTTGAAGTGATTTTGGACAAGAAGAAAATCCACCTCGAGCGCCCCATCCGGAGCCTGGGCGAGCATGAAATCGAAATGCGTCTGCACACGGACGTGGTGACGAAATTGAAACTCAAGGTGGAAAGCAGCACGCCGGTCGCGGCCCCAGCGGCGGCGGTGCCCGATGCCAGGGATGCTGCCCGAGGTGGAAAAGACACTCCGGGAAAAGGAAAAACCGACACCCGGCCGGATCGCGTCGAGCGCAAGCCGCGCGCCATCAAGCCGGCGAAGGCAGAATAGTTTTTGCTTTCAAAGCAGTTCAGCCGGGCAGGCCGACGGCCTGCCTTTTTTTACGATGGAGTGGTGGAAAGCCCGAGAAAATGGCGACCAGGAAGGTCGCCCTGCGTGCCTGGTGGTTGGAACAAGCGGTGGAGGGTTGGGGACGGATCAGATCTCGAGGGTCTGCTGGTATTCCGGCACGAGGTCTTGGGCACCGGGCTTCATCTCGCGCAGAGTTTCAGCGAATGCCAGCGCCTGCGATTCTTCGCCGTGGATCACGGTGATTTTCTTGATGTCGCCCGAGAGATGTTCGACATACCTTTTTAATTCATGCTTGTCCGCGTGGCCGGAGAAGGCGTCCAGCTTGGCGATGCGCGCGCGCACGGCATGAGGTTCGCCGAAAATATTGACCCTGGGTCGGCCGGAGAGAATCTGCGCACCCAATGTGTGCTCCGCACAAAAACCGATGAAGAGGATGAGATTGGCCGGGTTGCCAATGTGGTTCTTGAGATGGTGGCGGATGCGCCCGGCTTCGGCCATGCCCGACGCGCTGATGATGACAGCCGGGGTCTTAAGTTCATTGAGCTTCATGCTGTGCGCCAATTCGCGGATGTAGGTTAGATTTTCCATCCCGAAAGGGTTGGCCTTCTCGCGGAGAAACTTGTAAATCGTTTCGTTGAAGCATTCCGGGTGGAGGCGATAGATCTCCGTCGCGTTGGTGCTCAGCGGGCTGTCCACGTAGATGGGCACCTTGGGCAGTTGCCCCGCCTCGGTCAACTGGTTCAAGGTATAGACAATCTGCTGCGTGCGCCCAACCGAGAAAGCGGGGATGATGATCTTTCCGCCTTGGTCCAGGGTTTCGCGAACGAGACGGCCCACCTCATCGCTGGCGCAATGCTTTTCCTCGTGCTCGCGTCCGCCGTAGGTGCTCTCGATTTGCAGGTAGTCAACCTCTTCCACCGGCTGCGGGTCGCGGAGAATGTCGTCGTCACCGCGTCCGACATCGCCACTAAACAAATAGCGGAATTTGTGCCCGCCTTCGCGCACATCCAGGATGACCTGCGCCGAGCCCAGGATGTGTCCGGCGTCGCGGAAGGTCACGCTGACGCCATCCACGACGGGGATGGGACGGTCATAGTTGAGCGTGACAAATTGGCGGATGGCCTTTTCGGCGTCGACGGCAGAGTAGAGCGGTTCAACGGGAGGGAGCTGCTGTTTGGCGCGCTTGCGGGAAACGAATTCCGCGTCGGCGCGTTGAATCTCGGCGGAATCCTCGAGCATGATGCTGGCGAGGTCGCGCGTCGCAAACGTGCTGTAAATATTGCCGGTGAAACCCTGCCGGCACAGCGTGGGCAGATTGCCGCAATGATCAATGTGCGCGTGACTCAGCACCACGGCGTCGATCTGCCGCGCGTTGAAGGGCAGGCGGCGATTGCGTTCAATGGAATCCTCGCGCCGGCCCTGGAAAAGTCCGCACTCCAGCAGGAGACGGCGCTCGTTTACTTCGAGCAAATACATCGAGCCGGTGGTGGTGCGGGTGGCGCCCAGAAAGCGGATGAGCATGACCCAAGAATGAGGGAAATGAGGGGGCGAGGCAAGGCGTGAGCGGTGGGAGATTCTTGATCCTCACCGCGCCCTGGGTGGGGAGATAATTTTGAGGCTCGCTCAGTCGGGCGACGGAGCGCGGGCTTCAGCCCGCAGAAATGTTCACCAAACAAGTGTGCATCAAAGAAAAGCACTCGCTCGCTTGTCCCTCCACGTTCCTGCGGCGTGAACACCGCGCTCCGTTCAATTGAGGACTCGACTCAGATCTCGCCATTTTCTTCGGTTGGATTAACTTGGTGGCGCATGAGAAAAGTACTGCGAATGCTGGCCCTGTTGGTGGCGGTCACGGGGTTGGTGGGCTGGCTTGTCGGTGGACGGAACATGGGTTGGACCAAGACCTCCGTGACCCACATTGAGAAGGATCCGGTTACGGAAATTGAGTTTCCGAAGTTCGAGAAGAAATTTGTTCCCGGCGTCGAATTGCTCGCGGTGGTGCTTGCCGGGGCCGGAATGTTGTTCGCCGTTTCGTTTTTGGTTCGCAAAAAGAATTGAACATTGAGCCGCTCGGAGGCATCAATAGCCGCATGAAGAACACATTACCTTTGATTGTTGGCCTCGGCCTCATCGTGCAGTCGGCCATCGCCGCGCCGCTCAGTTTTGATTTCAAAGATCCCAAAGGGGTCAACAATATCATCTTCAAGCTCGACGCCCCGCTCGAGGCCATCAACGGCACCACGACGGATATCTCGGGCATGGTGGCCTTCGATCCGGCCAATCCCGGCGGAGTGAATGGAAAGATCCTCGTAGCGGCTGGCTCGTTGAAGGTGCCGAACCCATTGATGAAGGAGCATCTGGACGGCAAGATGTGGCTCGACGTGGCCAGCCATCCGCAGATCAGCTTCGAGGCCGTAAGCACGGCCAACGTTAAGACCACTGCCAACGTGACGACCGCCGACCTGACTGGAAACATCACGATCAAGGGTGTTACCAAAAAGATCGTCGTGCCCGTCAAGATGACTTACCTGAAGGATAAACTTAAGGCGCGCTTTCCCGGAAAGGACGGCGACCTGCTGGTGTTGCGCGCAAATTTCACCATCAAACGCGCCGATTTTGGCATCAATCCGGGGCAGGGTGAGGAGAAAGTTTCCAGTGACATCACGCTCGAATTGAGCCTGGCCGGGGCCGCGCCGCATTAACTACTGGTTGTGAGTCAACGCCATGATTTTCTTGAGCCAGCCGGCTTGCGCGTGACTGTCGATCATGTGATTTACACGCCGGAGTTGCCGGCGCCGCCCGATCGTCCGCATTCCTTCGTCTATTATATCAGCATTCACAACGACACTGATTCGCCCGTGACGATTCAAGGCCGCAAGTGGGTGGTGACCAACTCGCGGGGCGACATCACCGCCATTGAAGGAGAGGGGGTCGTGGGTGAAACCCCCACCATCGAGCCGGGAGAGAAGTTCACCTACAACAGCCGCCATCTGATGGACACCCGTTTCGGCGTGGCGGAAGGAAGTTATCGGGGCGTGGACGTACAAGGGCGTCACGTGCGCACGCGCATCCCGCGTTTTGAAATGATTGTCCCGGAATAATCCGCGCGGGCCGTCGCGTTCGGAAATCGGTGGAATAGTTTCAGATTCAAATTTCGCAAGCCGGAGCTTTGCCAGCCATTAGCGGGGTTTGAGCGCCCGCGATACCTCTGGTGAGGTCGAATCAGTCCGCACCCCGGCCGGGGTGACCGAACCATTCGCGGCCCAGCCCCTGCTGCGATCCCTCCCGGGGTCGTGTCCTTGCCTGATCGGTTCCGGGGGTGTCGCTTCGCTGACTTGCTCAACCCCAGGCTGATGGCTGGCAACCGTTCAGGTTGGTCCAACTCCTGGCGTCTGCAAGCAACGGAGATGCGCCCCAGGCTGCGGCTGGTCGAGGACGACCCAATCGCGCTCCTGTTCGGTTGGGTTCGCGGACGGCACTCGAGGCTGGGCGGTGTGGTACTCGGACGATCCCATTTCCAAAGGGCCACGCTTCGGGTGGAGCATTGACAAGGAGGCGCGTCAGACAGGCCAAGCTTCGTTAAGAATTGTGACCGACGACCACAAGGGACAGGCCTTTGTGCATCAATCGACGAGGCAGTTCATCCCGACGCTTGCCCCGGTTTACGTCCACAGCATGAACCGGTTTGCGAACGCATCTGGCGCAGTACGAGAACGGCTGGGGCTTTGCCGAAACGATGCCGCACCACGCCTCTGAGATCGAGCAACGCGCCGCCCTGACGAAATATTTTTACCGCATGACCGCATGGGGCATGCACCTGCGGCTGTGGTGGTGCCGAACCTAAACCGTTGTGCGAATCACTCGTGCTCATACTTCCCCAGCCAGCGATCCTGAGTCCGCTTTTGGAGTGCTATCCACACGCCAGCAGAAGCCGATTTTGTCCAGTTCCTGGTCGCGTTTTTGCGGGTTGTAGGGCCGCAGCGTGGCGGTGGGAACCAGCCGTTTGCGAATGGGCAGGTTGGTGTCTTCGAGCGCGAACGCATAATGGCGGTCCTCACGGCCAGCGGGCTGGTGCGCCTCGTCGAAATTGGCCAAGTCGAACGCGTGCTTTTTGGAGTGCATGGAGTGTGATGACTTGTCACCGCTCTTTCGAAGCGCGAGTTCTCGCGCCCGTTTCGCTGACGACAACTCGTCCGCGGGGGAAAGCAGCGACGAGCCGCCGTAATCCAAAGCTTGGCCCACCGCCCGTGCCGACTGATCGGTGGAGAAAATAATGTTTGTGCCGGTGAAAGGAGCATCGAGGAATTCGCGCACGCTGGCGGCGTCGGTGGAGACTTGGAAATCGAGGTCGGATTGTGTGGTGGCAATCACGTCCAAACCGGCTTTCACCGTCGGGTCGGAACAGACGCAGCGATATCTTACCGCACTTACCGCACTCCGGCATCTGCGTTCATTTGCGGTTGAAGCTGGGTAGCAGGACGTCGCGTGAGGGCACCCGGCCTCCAAGGTTGCCGGCCCGGTGCCCTTACCGGGCGTCCAGCCCTCATTCGGAGATGCGTCCTTTGGCGATCAACTCAAAAACGGCGACTTGTTCTTGGCGAATCCATCGATTAATCTCAGCTCGTGATCACGGATAAGAAGACGCTGACCCTCGATGGCCAGGTCGCCACGTTTACCGAGGGCGAGACGATTTACCAGATTGCGCAGCGCGCGCAGAAGAATGTGCCGACGCTTTGCTACGACGAACGACTCGAGGCGTTCGGGGCGTGCCGGCTCTGTGTGGTGGAGGTCGAGGGTATGAAGGCGCCCGTGGCCTCCTGCACCACGAAGGCCACGGCGGGAATGATTGTGCGGACCGCGGCGCCGGCAGTGGAGAAATACCGCAAGACGCTATTGGAAATGTTGGTGTCGGAGAACCGCGAGGTGGCGGTGAGTCCACTGCGGGGTTTCGCGTCACAGGAGTTGACGACGCTCGTGGATCGATACGGCGCGCGTACGGGACGGTTTCAAGGGAAGAAATCCGGCCAAAGCAATACCGCCGATCTCAATCCGTTCATCCTGCGCGATTACGACCTTTGCATCTCCTGCTACCGCTGCGTGCGCGTGTGCGCCGAGCAGGAGGGGGATTACGCCATCAGCGTGATGAACCGCGGGTTCGCGACGCAAATCACCACCGAATTCAATGGCGACCTCAAGGATTCCGCCTGCACCTTTTGCGGCCAGTGCGTGCAGACCTGTCCGACGGGCGCTCTCGCGGACATAAAGGCGTTGCGCGCGTCCGACCTGCCCGGTGAGATCAAAAAGACGCGGACGATCTGTCCCTACTGCGGCGTCGGTTGCTCGGTGGACATCATGACGAAAGGCGACCGCATGGTCGGCATTCAGCCTGCGATGGATGGCCCGGCCAACCACGGCGCGTTGTGCATCAAAGGCCAGTTCGCCTTCGACTTCGTGCAGCACGAGGACCGGCTGAAAATGCCCCTGCTGCGCCAACCGGACGGCAGTTTCAAGGAGATCGGGTGGGACGAGGCGCTCGACTTCGCGGCCGAGGGATTCCGTCGCACCGCAGCGAAGCACGGTCGGCGCAGCGTGTATGGCATCGCCTCAGGGCGCGCGCCGCACGAAGCAGCCTACTCGATGCAGAAATTCATCCGCGCCGGCTACGGCACGCATTACATTGACAACTGCAGCCGTGCTTGACACAGCCCCACTGTCGTCGGTCTGGCGACTACCATCGGCCGGGGAGCCATGTCCAATCCGCTCGCGGACATGTCGAAACCGGACGTGATTTTCTGCATCGGCACGAACATGACCGAGTGCCATCCCGTCGCCGCCACCGGTTTGAAGAAAGCCATCGCCCGCGGCGCGAAGCTAATCGTCGCGGATCCGCGCCGCATCAAACTCGCTGAACTCGCGGATGTTTACCTGCCGATCCGGGTGGGCAGCGACGTGGCGTTGTTGTTGGCCATGGCGCACGTGATTGAACGCGAGGGATTGATGGACCAGTCGTTCATCGACCAGCGCACGGCGGGCTGGGAGGAATTTCGGAAGCATCTGAAAGCATTCACGCCCGAATGGGCCGCGCAGATTTGCGAAGTCCCGGCGAAGGACATCGAGCAGGCGGCGCTGTGGTATGGCGCGGGCAAACCGAGCGCGATTTATTACACGCTTGGCATCACCGAGCACATCTGCGGCGTGGACAACGTGCAGAGCCTGTGCAATCTCGCGCTGATGACCGGCAATCTCGGCATTGAGGGCGGCGGCATCAATCCGATGCGCGGCCAGAACAACATCCAAGGCTGCGGCGATTGCGGCGCGGAGACGTTTGTTTATCCCGGCAGCGTGCCGATCACGGACGAGGCCGCGCACGACAAATTCGCGAAGGCCTACCAGCGGCCAGACCTCGATCTCGGCGAGGCGATGACGAAAGTCACAGGCTTGCAGGAATGCGGCAAGAGCATTCACGCGATGTTGATTGACGGCGAGAACACGGTCGTCTCCGACCCGGATCGCCTCCACTGCGAACACGCTCTTAAAAGCCTCGATCACCTGGTGGTGATTGATATTTTCCTTACCGACACAGCGAAGCTCGCCCATCTGGTGCTGCCGGCCACCGCTTGGGCGGAGACGGATGGCGTGGCCTGCAACACCGAACGACGCGTCCAGCGCCTGCGAGCCGCAGTGACGCCACCCGGCGAAGCGCGGCCAGACTGGTGGATCATCGCTGAAATTGCGAAGCGGCTGGGCATTCCGGGTTTCGATTTCAAATCGGCCGGCGACGTGTTTAACGAACTCTGCTCACTGTCGCCGACCTACGGCGGCCTCGATTGGGAGCGCGTCTCGCGCGAGAGTTTGAGCTGGCCCGTGCCGACGAAGGACCATCCGGGCACGCCCATCCTCCATGTAGGCACATTCACCAATGGCCGCGGCAAATTCATGGTGCTGGGCTACCGTGATCCAGCGGAGGTCATTGATGAAAATTATCCCGTCTGGCTCACGACCGGCCGGCGGTTGCAGAGCTACCATACGCGCACGCAAACCGGCCGCTCCTCGGGCATTGATTATTTGCTGTCGGAAGAAAGCCTCGAAGTAAATCCCGCCGACGCCTCGGCGTGGGGTTTTCGCGATGGCGATTGGGCGCGGGTCAGCAGCCGGCGTGGTTCGGTGAAGATCAAAGTGCGGGCCACTGATCGTTCGCCCCGCGGCACCGTCTTTGCCAGCTTCAGCTTTGCCGACGTGCCCGTGAACAATCTCACCGGCTCCGGCTACGACCCGACGACGCACACCGCCGAGTTAAAGGTCTGCGCCGTGCGCATCGAAGCGGTGGCGGGCTGAAAACCATAAACGGCGGAGTGTCGGTCAGTTCTCTGAAAGGGCACTCCCGCTGACAAAAAATCTACGCAAGCACATTCGTGAGTTGCGTACTCAAACCCATCCTTGGTAGGGACCCGCTGCGGCGGATCCCCAACACTCCCGCGTCAGCAAGCGCAGCGACGCGAGCGGATCGGGTCCGCGAAGGGCATGAGGTTTTTGGGGCGATAGATTGAAAGTATTTTGTACGCGCTCAAAGTGGGGATACACTCGCTGCACTCGCGCCGACTGCGTCGGCAAATGGTGACGCGCGGCAGCGCATCCCTACCAGTGAAGGTGACGCGCGGCAGCGGATCCCTACCAATTGTTGGCAGGGCGGCACTGCGGCGCTGCGCAGTTCCTATTTATGCAGATGCCGCCCCTTGAAGGTCAGTTCCGCGATGCCGGACTTGTCCAGTTCGCCGAGGCCTTCCGCAGTCATCTTCGCGTATTGCTTGTAGGTCGCGGCGGCGAGCGGGAGGTTCAAGCCCTGGCCCTTGGCGAGCTTGAGCGCGATGCCGCTGTCCTTCGCGGCGTGGCTGGCCGAGAAGAAACAGGAGTGGTCGCGATTCAACATATCCTCGCCGTCGGTGACGAGCACGCGGGAGTTCGCGCCGGTCTGGGAGAAGACTTCCATGAGGACCTTGAGGTCGAGGCCAAGGGCCGCGCCCAGGCCGAGACCTTCCGCCAGGCCGGCAGTGTTGATATTCATCACCATGTTGACGAGCGCCTTCACGCTCGCGGCCTGGCCGGCGCCGCCGATGTAACGCAGCAGCTTGCCCTCGTCGCTGAGTTTTTCGAGCAGTGGCTTCACGCGGTCGAACGCCTCGCGCTTGCCGCCGCACATGAGATACAGCGTGCCCGCGCGCGCCTGGTTGATGCTGGACGCCATGCAGGCTTCGAGTGATTGCGCGCCCTTCGGCTCGCACTTCTGCTCGACCCACGCATGGGTGGCGGGTGAAACTGTGGCGCAGTTGATGAAGATGCGGCCGCGGCAATGCTTCAACAAACCGCCGAGGAAAATCTTTTTCATCGCCGCGTCGTCGGTGACGACGGTGATGATGATGTCGGAAAGTTTCGTCACCCGCGCCAGGTCGGTGCAGGCTTCGCAGCCAAGTTCAAGCGCGAGCGCCTGGGCACCGGCGGTGTTCACGTCATAAACGGCGGCGACGGCGTAGCCTTGTTCTTTGAGCCGGCGCGCCATGTTGGCCCCCATGCGACCGACCCCGACGAATCCAATTTTCTCTGACATAATGTTTGTTTGGTTGTTGGTTGAACCGGAGTCGTGCTGGCTTCGGCGTAAATTGTTGAACGCTGGAATTCTATTTACATCGCACGGGCAAGCGAGAGATTTCGCACCCGTCACGGCTTCGGCAGAAACGGTTTTCCGCCCATCTCCTCATAGACCTTATCCACTTGCGGCTCGATGAAGGATCCCACAAAGCGGGCGATGCGTTCCTCCTTGAGCAAGGTGGCTTTAATTGCGCCCACGGCGGCTTTGACTTCGTCCGGGGTTTTCT
>JAYUBJ010000498.1:0-4308 GCA_043740915.1 Verrucomicrobiota bacterium | reverse complement strand
TTCATTACGCCGGAGCGGCGGAGCAAGCCCGCCGCGATTTTGAATGGCGTGGCCTCCCCCAACCCGGGTTGCGCTGCCTCGCCAGACTCTATTACCGGCACATTTGGATGCGCGACCCCTTTGCCCACAATGCCAGGTTGGATTGTTTCTCGAGCCATCCGGAGCCGCCGGACTGCGTGGTCGCCAATGGAGATTTCTCGTGCGACTCGGCTTTTGTCGGGGTGAGTGATGACGCCGCGTTTGCCAGCGCGCAGGAGTGCCTCGGGAAATTACGGGCAAAATTTGGCGCGCAATTCCACGGCACCATCGGCGACCACGAGTTGGGCAAAGTCTGGCTCTTCGGCGAGCGCGGCGGTATGCGGCTGGCGAGCTGGACGCGCACCGTGGACGGATTAGGCTTGCAACCATTCTGGCGGGTCACCTTGGGTAACTACGTCCTGCTGGGGGTCACTTCGTCGCTGCTCGCGCTGCCGGTTTACCGGCGCGATACGCTGCCGGATGAATGGGCCGGCTGGGAAAAGCTGCGCGCGAGGCACCTGGCGGAAATCCACCAGGCCTTTGCGGATTTGCACCCGGAGCAGCGCGTGTTGCTGTTCTGCCACGACCCGACCGCCCTGCCGTTTCTGTGGGAGGACGAGTTGATCCGTTCCCGGTTGACGCAAGTCGAGCAGACGATCATTGGGCATCTGCATACGCCACTGGTCCTTTGGAAAAGTCGGCGGCTGGCGGGCATGCCACGCGTATCGTTCCTCGGCAACGGGATTCACCGCATGACCACGGCCCTGCGGAATGCGCGGCGCTGGCGGCCCTTCAACGTGCGGCTCTGCCCTTCGCTGGCGGGGATCGAGCTGTTAAAGGACGGTGGCTATTACACGGCCAAGATTGACTTGGAGGCGCGGCAGCCGGCGGAGTTTCAGTTTCATGCGCTGCCGCGGTAAGATCCGGTCTGAAAATCCGATTGTGGGTGGAACGGGCCACTGGCCTGTTCCGGCGGGCTACCAGCCCGCCGGGCTTCTCGGCGGCAAGTTGCCGCCGAAAACGGGCTGATCGCCCGTGCCACCCATTTTTCAGACGGGGTCTAAGATCCGGATTGGAAACTTCGATGGCGCACGCCACGAATAACACCAACGAAGAACACCTGCTTGCGCTCAAGGCCGAATTAAAGCAGTTTTCCACCATGACACCCCCGCTCACGCCCCGGCTGCTCTGGCTCGCCTGGCTCACGTTGGCCGGGCTGGATGCGCGGGCGGCGGAGGATATTCCCAAGTTGCTGCCGCTGCCCAGCCGGTTCAAATCGCTGACCGAGCCGCAATGCTCCTACGCCTCCACGCAGAACCGCAAAGGGTTTGTGCAAAGCAATGACCGCGTCCTCGCCTGGATTCGTGGCGCGCACAACGGCGGCGCGATTCCGATCCGCCATTTCCTCGCGGCCCCGCGCGTGATCAACGATACCTATGGCCTCTTTTTTTATGATCCCGACGGCGGCTACGTCAGCGCATTCAAGAAAGATTACGGTTACGAGTTTTATGGCTGGCGCGCCGGCGTGATGGTGGTGAAAGGCCGGGACGGCACGCTGTGGTCGGCCTTGACTGGCCTCGCCTTCGATGGCCCGCAAATAGGGAAACGCCTCGAGCGCCTGCCCAGCCTGACCACCCACTGGGGCCATTGGCTGATGCTGCATCCGGAATCGACGGTCTATGATTTGTTCGACGGAAAAAAATATCCGCAAGCTGAACTGCCGGCGGAGATGAGCAAGGAAGCCCAGGCATCGCTGGGCAAAGTGGACGCCCGCCTCGCGCCGCGTTCACTCGTGCTGGGTGTGGAGGTTGGCGGGCAAACCAAGGCGTATCCGTTGAACGAGCAGGTCGAGCGGGATTGCGTGGGGGACCAGTTGGGCGCCGACGCCATTGCGGTATTCTGGTACCAGCCGACGCAAAGCGCCGTGGCCTTCAGCCGCAACGTCGATGGCCACACGCTCACTTTTTTCGCCGACACCATTTCGCCGGAGACCGCGCCGTTCAAGGATCGCGAGACCGGCACGCGCTGGACGCTGGCGGGCCGGGCCGTGGACGGGCCACTGAAGGGCAAGGAACTGCAATGGGTCACCAGTATTCAATGCCATTGGTATGCCTGGGCCGCGGAATATCCCGCCACGAGTCTTTATGCGCCGGCGAAGTAATCGCAGCGTGCTGCCCCTGAACCGGAGCGCCGATCTCCTGATCGGCCCGTTTCCAGTGCCGCAGCACGGCTGGCCGATCGGGAGATCGGCGCTCCAACGGACAGGGGTGCAATGCGCTCACAATGTTCGGGGCATTCTCTCCCTGATCGCGGTGATGGCGCTGGTTGGCTTTGCATGCGGAGTTTATGATGCTTCCGCCGCTGAGCCGGGGTTGAAAGCAGTTTTACTCGCGGCCCCGCAAGCAACCGCTGAACGGCTCCGGACCCTGCAAGCGGAGGGAAACAATGCCGTGGTGCTGAAACTTTCCGCCACCGACGGGGCACCGGAATTAGCGGCAGCGAAACGCATCCAAAAGGTCGGGCTGGCGCTTTATTATTGGATTGAAATCGGCCGCAGCCCCGCGTTGGCCGACGCGCATCCCGAATGGATGGCCAGCATTCAAACGCACCAGGAATTCCGAAAATCTTTCCCCAACCTGCCACCGCTCAAGGACGGCGAAGTGGTGAAGACCTACCCGTGGGTCCCCGTGCTCTATCAGGAAACGTTCCCGGTGCATTTGCAGCACGTGCAACAACTGCTCGCGGACAAGCCCGTGCCGCGCGGCATATTCTTGAATGACTTGCAGGCCGCGCCGTCGGCGTGCGGTTGCGGCCATCATCTCTGCCGCTGGACAACCGACTACGGAAAAATTCTCACCGCCACGAAACTGCCTGCCGATGGCGCGGCGAAATTTGTGGCGGCGGTAAAGCGCCTGGCGCCGCAAGCGAAGGTGATCCCGGTGTGGGCCACGGAATGCGAGGAGCCGGACAAGGACACGTTGTGCAACGGCGTCGGTTGTTTCAACGGCGCGTGTTGGAAGGAATTCACGGCGCAACTCACGCCGGTGGCGGCGGAGGTGGAGACACTCGCCGCGCTGCTGCCGTACCGCGCGTTGCAACGCGACCTGCCGCACTACGGCCCGACGGCCGGCTGGATCACGCAGGCGCTCAAATCATTTTCCACGATGCCGGCGCGCTACCAGGCCAAGCCGGTGGCGCCCGGACGATTGATCGCCGTGCTCCAGGGCTGGGAGGTGACGCCCGCGCAAGTCCAGGCGCAGATCGCCCGCACCCACGAAGCGGGGGCGGCGGGTTATGTGGTTTCGTTGATGCCCATCGAGCAAGGCTGGGAGCCACGCATCATGAAGGCGGTTTCGTCGGCGCAGAAACCGACGAAGTAATCCTGCTGGACAGAATCCCCCCACCAAGGCTTTTCAAAATGTGGGAAATCACTGGAGTTGCAATTTAGCTTATGAAACAAGTGATCAAGGAAGACAGGCTGGTGGGACGCTGGGAGTCGGCTGACGAGGATGGCCATGCAATTTTTGAAATCAGCAAAGCCGGAAAGGGTTTCAAAGTACGCGCGCACTCAATAGCTGACTAGGCGGACAGGCCCATCGGCTTCATAAAGTCCTCGCCGAGCACGTCGCCCGGATGAACGGGGGCTTCCAATAATTCCGACATCGAACCCACGGCTCACGCCGCGGGCTATTTTCTGTCGCTGCTCCGCAGCTTCCGCCGGGGTCACTGCTGCAAGAAACTGAACTGCGCACCCGCCCGATCATCGTCGCCGAATTCGTCGCCGAATTCGTCGCCGAATTCCATTGCCGCATTTCCTGCGCGCAGTTAAGGCTTATCGCACAGTTGTGATTCACCGGTGCGCCCATCTTCACTGTCAGGGAAATCGAATTCAACCCCTGCTTCTTGCCATCGCGTGGCTGCTGGCCGCGTGCGTGAACGCCGCCGAACCGACACCGCAGCAACGGGCGGACCGCGAGCAACTGCGGCGGCTCCTTCCCAAAAGCGAGGCGTGGGAGAAATGGCTGAAAGCGTCCGGGGAATTTCCGCCCGACTTCGACAAGTTGCCGAGCATTCCCTTCCTGCCCGATCCGCTGCGCTTCAACAACGGAAGCGCGGTGGCGACGTCGCAGCAGTGGGCGCAACGGCGCCTGGAAATATTGCGGATGTTTTTTCATTATGTATTCGGCACCGTCCCGGGCGCGCCGGGAAACGTGCGGGCCGTGGACGTGAAGACGCGGGAGGAAGGCGGGGCCACCGTGCAAGAACTGGTCCTGGAATTCGGCCCGGAGA
>JAYUBJ010000497.1:0-4313 GCA_043740915.1 Verrucomicrobiota bacterium | reverse complement strand
CACCGGTCAATCCCGGGCCTGCTCTCGGCGGCGTGGATCACCTCTACAATGATGGCTACGTCCTCGTGGACAGCAGCGGAAATGCGGGCGGTACCACTTGGAACTGGGGCTACCGAAATCCCTCCCAGGTGGTGGGCGATACCATGCAGTTCCACGCGATTGACTCGGCCGTCAACAAGGTCACCGACGATCCGCAATACGGAATCGAACTGACCTACCAGCGCATCCTGGGCCGCTTGCCCTTCCTGTCGTCCGGCCACTGGGGCTTCGAAGCCGCCTTCGGCTACACGGACCTCGACCTGCGCGATAATAAGGCGGGCAGGGTGACCATCGATACCTTTCAGCTTGGTGGTGTGTTACCTCCCAGTGCCGGCTACAATGGCACCTTCGCGGTGCCCGGCGCCCTGCTGGGTGACCTCCCCGCGCGCACGTTCGGGGCCAACCTCGCCACCCTGCCAGGCTATCAAAAGTTGAGCGGTCAGTTATATAGCATCCGCCTCGGTCCCTTTGCCGAATGGAATCTTACTCCTAAATTGAGTTTCGCCGCCAGCGTGGGTCTGACCTTGGCTCCCGGTTCGGTCGATTACGACTTCGCGGAAACCACCACCCTGCCCGGCGGCGCCACGTTTGTGGCGAGCGGCCACTCGTCCAAGACGGAACTGCTCTACGGCCCCTACGTAAGCGCCATGCTCCGCTACGACTTCAACCAGCGTTGGGGGGTCTATGTGGGCGCGCAATTCCAGAATTTGACCGGCTTGGATCAATCCATTGGCACGCGCACGGCCCGACTCGACCAGGGCGCCACGGTCTATGGCGTCCTGGGTCTAAGTTGGAAATTTTAACACCTCTGAATTCACGCTGCCGGTGTCAGTGTTTTGGATCAACCCCTTTTTGGCAATGGTCTGGCTGGCCCGGGACGAAGACTTGTTTGAGGTGGTGGCGTTCTGAAGCCGAAATGACTGTTTGCGCAACCCTCAGGGTGCGCGCTTTATGGACTGGCGGCGCGATTTGAGCCGGAGCAACATCATCACGCCGCAGGCGACGGCGGCAAACAGGCCGGGATGCACTTCCGGCACCTTGGGTTTGTAGCTGATATTGTAAAGGCTGATGGATTGCTCCGAGGGGGGATCTTGGGAAGAGGCATCGTTCCCGTAAGTGAACGTCAGGCTGGTAATGGTGTTGTTGAAACTGATGGTGGCATTGGCGTCCCCGGAGCCGGCGCCGGTATTGGGCGCATTGGCATTTCCCGTGATGGTTTGGTTGGTGCCGCTACCCGCGACTGTGTTATCGACGGAGCCCGTGATCGTCGGGCTGTAGTTGGTGCTGCCAAAACTGCCACGAATCGACCTGATCTGGTCCACAAACGATGGCTGATTGCCCCCGGACGTATCGATGTCGAAGAGACTGAAGCTCACACCGTCAACGCCCTGAGCATAATTGAAGGTGATGGTGACCACGACATTTTGGTTGAGGTTGCCATGCTGCATCGTGAAATCGAGCGCTTTCGTCCCGGCACCCAGCCCGCCTTCGTTCTTGCTGTCAATTTGTGGCGTGGTATTGACAAAATTACCGGTGTTACCGGTGATGCTGACGGTTATGTCGTTCCCCGCGTGGCTCGGATCGATGTCATAGGAATGGGACAAAGTCCCGGCAGCCCAGGTCACCGTACTCCAGTCCAGAACCACGGCCGGAGAACAAACCGGCCACAAGGCCACGGTCAACAAACTCAGCCGGGACAACCCACTGCCAAAATATTTTTTGAAAACACGCATCAGCAACACGCGAGAGCATCCTTCCGAAGCACCGCAAAGTCAAGACACGCAAAGTCAAGCTTGGGAATTGACCGAGGACGAAATTCGCAAACTCGCCGAAGCCGGCGAGGCGGACTGGCAATTCATCCAGCCGAGCATCCTGGGCACGCTCTTTCAGCGCGCCCTCGATGAAAGCCAGCGCGCCGCCTTGGGCGCGCAATATACCGGCGAACCAGACATCCGCGACCTGGTCGAACCCGTGCTCATGGCGCCGCTGCGCCGGGAATGGGCCGCGCTCAAATCGGCACTCGTAGGGGACGAGGTAACGAGACTCAAATCTTCCGGAAAAAGTCAGAGCCTCCTCACGTCGTCTCCTACGAGGAGGCCCAGGTTTCCACACTGGTAGGAGGCGAGGTGACGAGTCTCTAACTTCTCCTCTCGATTCCAATCAAAGTCTCGTCACCTCGACTCCTACAGAACATCGCGCTGCGATTGCCGTCGCCGCTGGCGCTCTGCCGGCGCACTCCAAAATCGGCCTCGTCCGTTACCCGCGCCTCGTGCCCAAGAATGTCGAATGCGCCGCGAAACTCAAAGTGCGCACGCTCACGAAACTTTAATCGTTGGCGGAGTCGGACGCGACGAAGATCATCACGATTTATGAACCTGACCCGAATGGAAGGATCGAAAACCGGAAACGGAGGTAGGCAACGCGAAGGAACAAATGAAACCGCAGATGAACGCAGATCAAAGGGACAGGTTGCTGGCACCTGCAGAGCCCTGCTTTTCTGCCATCGGCGTCCATCCGCGTCCATCGGCGGTTAAAACTCTTATCTTGACGCCCCTGCACGGGACAATCACCGTATCCCAACGCGTCACAAAAAAGCAACTGCCCGGGACTGCGCAGCGTCAAAAAACGATTTCCTCTCAATCACTACAACGACCTCACTTCCACCGCCCCCACCCAACGCCTGCGGACTTCTCAAACTATGAAAACCATCACCCACTACCTTGGTTTGTTTCTGGCCATTGGCTTGGCCAACGTCGCCTCGGCCCAGAGCACCGCCTTCACTTATCAGGGTCGCCTCACCGATAACGCCGCGCCCGCCAATGGTCATTACGACCTGCTCTTTACCCTGCGTGACGCGCTCACCGCGGGCAACACCGTCGGCTCGCCGTTTGGCGTGTCACCCCTCGCCGTGACCAACGGCCTGTTCACGGTCACGGTGGACTTTGGCACGGGTGTCTTCACCGGCGCCGATCGCTGGCTCGAGATCAGCGTTCGCACCAACGGCTCCAGCGGCGCGTACGCCACGCTGGCCCCGCGTCAGCCGGTCACTTCCGCGCCGTATGCCATACAGGCGTTGACCGCGGCCACCGCCGGTTCCGTGGCGGCGGCCAACCTCTCCGGCACTTTGACCGCCGCGCAGATTCCGAATCTTGATGCGGCGAAGATTAATAGCGGAACAGTAACGGACGCGCGGCTTTCGGCCAACGTGGCCTTCCTCAACGGCACCAACCTTTTCACCGGCACCAACAACTTTGCCGGCATCGTCGTGCTCACCAATGCGAACAACCAGGTCATCGGCATCTTCAGCGGCAACGGCGCGGGCCTGACCAACCTCTCCGTCCCCGTCGCCAACCTCGTGGGCACGCTCGCCGCCGGGCAGATTCCCGCGCTCGATGCGGCCAAGATTACCAGCGGCACTTTCACTACGGCGCAGATTCCGAGCCTGGACGCGGCGAAGATCACTTCGGGCACCCTGGGCACCGCGCAAATTCCGAATCTGGACGGCGGCAAAATCACCACCGGCACGGTGACGGACGCGCGGCTCTCGGCGAACGTCGCCTTCCTCAACGGCACCAACCTCTTCACCGGCACGAACAACTTTGCCGGCATCGTCGTGCTTACCAATGCGAACAACCAGGTCATCGGCATCTTCAGCGGCAACGGCGCGGGGTTGACCAACCTCTCCGTCCCCGTCGCCAGCCTCGTGGGCACGCTGGCCGCCGGGCAGATTCCCTCGCTCGATGCGGCCAAGATTACCAGCGGCACCTTCACCGCCACGCAGATTCCGAGCCTGGACGCGGCGAAGATAGCCACCGGGACCTTTGACGACGGGCGGCTTTCGACCAACGTGGCCTTGCTCAATGGCAACGCGGCGTTCAGCGTGCCAGTCAGCGCGCCCAGCTTCAGCGGCAGCGGCACCAATTCGCTGGAATTTTATGCCAACGGCCAGCGCGCGCTGCGGTTGGAACCCAACACCAGCGGCACCAACGGCCCAAATTTCATTGCCGGCTTCAGCGGCAATTACATTGCCGCGGGCATCGCGGGCTCAACGATTGGGGGTGGCGGTTTCAGTGGAAATACAAATAGCATCTTTGCCGATTACTCCACGATTGGCGGCGGTTTTAACAATAACATCCAAATCGTCGCGCAGCGTTCCACGATCGGCGGTGGGGACGGCAACACCATCCAAACCCTCGCGTTTCACTCCACAATTGGCGGCGGCTCGGTCAACACGATCCAAACCAACGCGTCCTATTCCACGATTGGCGGCGGCC
>JAYUBJ010000496.1:0-4317 GCA_043740915.1 Verrucomicrobiota bacterium | reverse complement strand
ACATCCGGTATTCCTCTTGAAATGTCACTCGGCGATGGTGCTCGGGCTGGTTGGCAATGTAAGCCTTGAGATTATCCACGCCCGACTGACCGATGGAGAAAGCCCCATAACCATTTTGCCAGAAGAAATCGGCGAACATTTGTCCTTGGGTCTTTATCCAACTCGACGAACCCGTTTTCAATTCTTCGACCACCTTGGCGACCGTGATGGTTCGCGACAACGAGAGGAGAATGTGGACATGGTCGGCCACCGAGTTTGTGATCAGCGACGGTGAGCCGTGTTTCCCTAGGATTCCGACCATGTAGGCGTGCAATTGGGGACGGACCGCATCGGTGATGAGCGGGCGGCGGTCTTTTGTGCTGAAGACGAGATGAACCAGAACACAAGCGAGGGATTGGGGCATTGGAAAATGTTGTTTCGCCCCTTCAGGGCTGGGTGATTGGCGCACGATTACCCAGGGCAACGCCCTGGGTCACGTCACCAGATGGACCCGAGCCCTGAAGGGGCGGCATAATCCCTGGGTTTTGTTTCCAATTAGTCCCACACATAACGCTAATCATCTCCGCGTTTGCTTCACCCTTCTTCCGCGCTGCATCCGCTCGCGCAGGAAATCAAAGAGCACCAACTCCAAGGGCTGATCCGTTGCCACGCGGTGGTAGCCGATGCCGAGCTTCTGGCAGGTGGCGCGCGCGGCGGCGCAATGAGTCTCCAACTTGTCCAGGTATTCGCGCCGCGCGGCGGCGGGATCGATGTAAATATCCCGGCCGGACTCCACGTCGTGAAACATCGCAGCCTGTTCAAAATTGAACGTCAGTTCCGCCGGGTCGAGGATGTGAAACAAAACCACCTCGTGCCCGCATGCGGCGAGACTCGTCAGACTATTCTCCAGCGTCTCGAGCGGCGCGAGCAAATCGGAAACGAGCACCATGAGCGCACGCCGTTTGACCATTTCCACAATGCGCTTGAGCGGCACCGTGAGGTCGGTGGCGCTGCCGCCGGCGGGTTTCTCGAGCGCCAGCATGAGGTGGCGCAGATGTCCGGTGCGGTGGCGCGCCGGCAGGTATTCGCGGATCTGCTCGTCGAACGTGAGCAGCCCGACGGCGTCGCCCTGGAGGTAGAGAAAATACGCCAGCGTGGCGGCGAGCGTGTTCGCGTATTGCGCCTTCGTCCAACCGACCGAGCCGTAGGTCATGGAGCGGCTGTTGTCCACGAGCAGATGGCAGCGGAGATTGGTCTCGTCCTCGAACTTCTTGATGAAATAGCGGTCGCTGCGCGCGTAAAGCCGCCAGTCGAGATAACGCGGATCATCGCCCGGCGTGTATTGGCGATACTCGGTGAACTCGACGGAGAAGCCGTGATGGGGGCTGCGATGAAGCCCTTTCCAAAAACCCTCGACGACGACGCGGGCGCGCAATTCAAGATTCTTGATGGCCATCAACGCCCGGGGCGCAATGAGCGTGCCGGGTTGCGCGTCGAAAGATTTGACGGGAGCAATCACGCGGCCACGGTCGGCTTCACGGTTTCCAACAGCCGCTTGATGACTTTCTCCACATTGATGCCCTCGGCTTCGGCGCGGTAGTTGATGAGGATGCGATGGCGCAGGACGGGCGGGGCGAGCGTTTGAAGATCCTCGAGGGTCACGTGGGCGCGGCCTCGGAGCAGCGCTCGAGCCTTCGCACCGAGCACTAAATATTGCCCGGCGCGCGTGCCGGCGCCCCAGCTTACCCATTCGTTGATGAAGTCCGGTGTGCCGGCCTGCTTGGGTCGCGAGGCCGCCGCCAGCCGCACGGCATAACGCACCAGGTCCTCGGCAATCGGCACGCGGCGGACCACATCGTGGAAACGCAGCACGTCGGCACCATAAAAAAGCGGTTCAATCGCCGCCGCCAACCGGGAGGTGGTTTGCGTCACGACGGCGACCTCATCATTCTCGGGCAAATAATCCATCACCACGTTGAACATGAACCGATCGAGCTGCGCCTCGGGCAACGGGTAAGTACCTTCCATCTCGATCGGATTTTGCGTGGCAAGCACAAAGAACGGTTCCTCGAGCACATGCCGCACGCCGGCCGCCGTGACCTGGTGCTCCTGCATCGCCTCGAGCAGGGCGGCCTGGGTCTTGGGCGGCGTGCGGTTGATTTCGTCGGCCAGAATCATGTGCGCAAAGATCGGCCCCTTCACAAAAACCATCCGCCGCCCCTCGGCGGATTCCTCCAAGATCTCCGTGCCGGTGATGTCCGCCGGCATGAGGTCGGGCGTGAATTGGATACGCTGGAACCGCAGATGAAAAATTCGGGCAATGGATTTTACGAGCAGCGTTTTCGCCAACCCAGGTGCGCCGGTGATCAGGCAATGCCCGCCGGCGAAGAGGACGATCAAGAGTTCCTCGATGATCTCCTTTTGCCCGACGATGACCTTCGCGAGTTCAGCTTCGATGTGGGCGCGGCCCGCGACGAGTTGTTCGACAGTTTGTTGTTCGGTGGGTTCCGCCGGGGCGGCTTGGGGTTCGGGGTTGGTTGGTTCCGTCGTAGTTTCCACTGGTTGCCTTTCTTTTTTTATCAATGGGTCATGGCGTAAAAAATGATGTTGATGCCGAGCGGGAAGGCGCGCTTCTCGGAGAACTCATGAAAAAAATAGTCATCCTCGCCTTCCCGCTCCCAGCCATCGCCATTGTCGCAGTTGTGCGTGGCGATGACCATCATCCGGCCCTTGTCATCAAACATCGCGCGCACATGCATCTGGGTGCAGTCTTCGCGACTGCCATCTTTATAATAATGGTTTGTTTCCCAAGTGATCCCCCCGTTGTTTTTACTTGCCGCGCCCGCGTGCGAGTTGGGTGTTTGCAGTTTGTTCTTCGGGACGTCGAGGTTGAAAACACAATGAAAGACCGGATGATCCATCGGCAACTCGACGAACTCGCGTTCGGGAAAAACGCGCTTCATTTGCTCGGCGAAACCCTCCCACTGCCACTCGCCCCAGAAATCATCGGCCATGAAGAAACCGCCGTTGAGCAGGTATTTTCGCATGACAGTCACTTCCTCTTCCTTGAGCAGCAGCGCGCCCGGTTCGACCATGTAAATCCATGGGTAATCGAAAAGCGCCGGGTCGGTGAGGCGAATCGTGCGGCCATCCGGATCCACTTTCATCGAAGTCATCTGTTGCAGGCGATAGGACAAGTTCAAATCGCTGTCCGGAAAATCCGTGATCCAATTGCCCGCACTGCGGGAGCCGTCCGGATCCCGGTCGCGGATGATGCGGACGAACGTGAACACGTCGTGGGCAAACGCGGGACTGTTCGTCCACACCGGCGTGCCGGTGCTGTGCGAGGCAATCTCGCGCGCCGTCTTCACGGTTCGCGCATCCACGGCATCGTTGCCTTCCGTGTAATAGATGGGCCCCTCGTTGTAACGCCGGCCTCCCCACCGTTGCGCGAGGCACAGGCTCGCGGAAAACGCCAGCAGGAGCAGCAGAAACGAAACGCCTTTGGATTTCATGGTTTCTTCTCCCCCGTGGCGGCCGCGCTCGTCTTGTCTTTTGCCACCGGCAACTTCGCCTCAATTTCCAACAACAACTTGTGCGCTTCGCGGAAACGCGGCGCTTCCTCCAACGCCTGCAGCACCTGGCGCTTGGCGGCCGCATCACCGGCTTGATGCAGCAACTTCGCCAGCCGGAAATGAACGTCCGCGGGATCAGGCGGATCGAGCAGCAATAATGTCTTGTACTCCTCGATGGCCGGCTTGGCCCGGCCCAACTCTTCGCTGGCCCGCGCCAAGTGTTGATGCGGCGCTGCCAGCAGCGGGTTGACGGCAAGGAACCGTTCTGCGTTCTGCGCGACCGCCGACCAATCCTTCGCGGCGGCGGACAATTCCATCAGGCGAAGAAACGCCTCCGTGGCGTCGGCTTCGAGCGCCGTCAGTTTGGCCAGCACCGCGCGTTCCGCGTCCGTTTCCTTCAACTCACGATGGATTTCAGCGAGACGTTGGTAAGCGTTGCCCGGCTCCACATAACCCGGGTACTTTTCGATCAGCTTCTTCAACGGGGCCTTGGCTTCCTCCCACTTCTTCGCTTGGATGAGTTGCTGGGCCTGCTGTGCCAACGCGTAAAAGTTGGTGGGATGATTCGCAATCCAATCCGTCAGCGAGGTGCCGGTGCTCGAAAGTGAGTTTTTAGTTTTGTACTTGTCATCATCGTCGTTAATTAGGAAACCCTTCTCAATGGTCGTTCGCGCCCCAGCCAAGCCCCCCGCCTTCGGCTTCTCAAAATCGAGTCCCGGCGCGAGATTCGTCGCCCGCCCGCGCGCGAAGGCGGCAAAGTCCA
>JAYUBJ010000495.1:0-4323 GCA_043740915.1 Verrucomicrobiota bacterium | reverse complement strand
CTTCAGGATCACGGTGTACAACTCACCACCCGCGATCGCGCTCACTCCGTTCAAGCCCGCCGGAATGGTGGTTTGACCCGCCGAGTTGTCTCCCCACGCCGCCACGGTGCCGTCGCTTTTCAAAACCACGTTATGATATCTACCCGCGGCAATGGCCGTCACTCCGCTCAAGCCCGCTGGAATGGTGATTTGGCCTGAGGAGTTGTTTCCCCACGCCAAAACCGTGCCATCGCTTTTCAAGGCCAGGGTGTGAGACTCACCCGCCGCAATGGCCGTTACCAAGTTCAAGCCCGCCGGAACGCTGGTCTGACCATTGCCGCTTTTTCCCCAAGCCACCACCGATCCCGCGATATTTACGTTGTGGGGAACGGTGATGGAATTGGCGTCCAAGGTCACGGCGCCAATCCGCGCCAACGCTCTGCCTTCCAAAGTTGCGCCCGTGGCCATCGTGATCGATTGCGCCGCCATGATGGTTCCTTTGAAGATTGAACCTGCCCCAATCGTCGCCGAACTGCCGACCTGCCAAAAAACATTGGCCGCCTGGGCGCCGCCGCTCAGGATAACCTGGCGCCCCGTGGTTGTAGTGAGGGTGGAACCCATCTGGAAAATCCAAACGGCATTCGAGTCGCCCGCCAGGGTTAAATTACCTGACGAACTCGCCAACGACGACGTGGAGGTATAGAGCCCGGGGCCGAGGGTTTGTCCGCCGAGATTTCCGGCCACTGTGATCGAGCCCACTGTCCGGGCCGCGGCGGCGTTGTAGGCAAGGGTCAAGTCAAACTGGGCTTGTGCGGCCGCCGGATCGCCCGAGTGCAGCATCCCGGTCACCCCCAGGAGATCCCGTCACCGCCGTGCCCGGACTCACCCCAAGATCCCCAGCGATCACGGTGTTGCCGGTACTGGTGACCGTGGTCGCGCCCAGGACACCGAACGTCGCGCTCGATCCAAGAGCGACTGGCGCTTGGGCCGCCGGTGCCTCGAAGCGCAGGAAGACTAAAGTAAGGGCGAGTACCAGCCCTCGCCAAATTTGTTTTGTGCCGCGTGGTACCAGCGCGGGTGAGCTTAATTTCATTTTTTCCTTCATTCATATTTGCCGTCTTTACTTCCCTTCCTTCGGCACGTTAAGCGGCGAGTTTCGGTCTTGATATGGGGTGTAACCCTACCTGCCAGTTTGGAGCGGATCGGCGAAGATTGATCAGAAGCCGGTTGGGCGCGGATTCAACCGTAAATGGTTCCACCGCGAAGAACCTGCCGTTCCTCCGGCAGCGCCTCGGGCGCGATCCACATACTTACTGTTTAGCAGGTGGCATTGACTGTCCCAATCCCGGGACCAGCGGTCCTCCGGGTCGCGCCCACCCAAGACGTGCATCCGCCCCCGCGCGGCAAGCTCGATTGAGCCGCTCCTCCGAGGAGCTGGCGTCGCGCGCCCGGAGTAGTGGTCGCTCCAGTGTGGCACCCTGACGGGGGAGCACGGTGCGCAACGGCCCGTGCTTCGGGACGTGCCCGATTACTTCGCGCTCGAAATCCCCGACGATTTCCGGACGACGCTTCGCGGTTTGCGGAGCGCTATTCGTTGAGGGCTGCCTCGCACTTGGCGATGATCTTTGCCAGCTTCTCGCGTTCGTTCGGATCGGGTTCGCCGGCTTTTTTAAAAATCTGCCAGCGCGAGGTCGAATTCTTGTGTCTGGTAATACACAACCCCACGATTGACATACGCGGAGATATGCTTGGGGTCCAGTTGGATGGCGGTGCCCAAGTCCTGCATGGCCCGCTCATACTCGCCAAGCTCGCCTTGGGCCACGCCACGATGGTGATAGACCCGGCCGTTTTTTGGATCGAGGTTAACCGCCTTGTGGCTCTTCGCCGCATCCGGGAATCACGGAGCGGCTTTCGCCTCGAGTCACACGACGGCAACCTTCAGGCAGTGGATTGGCGGGAGCGCGTCGAACAGGCATTCCCATTTCTCGCCGCCTTCGCGGCCCATCCAGAGCTGTCCCGTGGTCGTGCCGAAGTACAGGGCAGGGGACGACAGTTCGTCGATGTCCATCGCGTCGCGCAACACGGTGAAATAGCTGTCTTTCTTGGGCAGCCCCTGCGTCAGTTTTTTCCACGAGGCGCCGCCGTTTTCACTGCGCCAGACGGCGGGCACGCCACCGGGACAGGTTCGTGTCATGGGTGCGAGCGGCACCACGTAAAGCGTGTCGGGGTTGTGTGGATGAACCACGATGGGGAAGCCAAAGTCCGACGGCAATCCCTTGGCGATCGAGCGCCAGGTTTTGCCGTGGTCGTCGCTGCGCAGCACGCCGATGTCCGGTCGCCGCCCGCCGGGCCCGTCCCATTCGGCCCAGCCGCCGTGGTTCTGCATATACAGCCGTCCGGGCGCATCTTTGTGGCCTGCGATCTTGTGGACGCACTGGCCGAACTCGGGAAAGGGATCGGGTGTGAACCCGGCACCGACTCCTTTGTTGGCCGCCGCAAACGTCTCGCCGCCATCCTCGCTCAGGTAGTGGCCGCCGGTCGAGATGCCGAGATGCACGCGATTTCCGTCGCGCAAGATGGTGTGCATGCACAGCCCGCCATTGCCCGGTTGCCACTTGCGCGAGTGTTCGTGGTTGCTAATGCCCGCAACCAGTTCCCATGAATCACCACCATCACGGCTTTTAAACAGGGAGGCCGGTTCGACGCCGCACAGGAGCTCCTTCCGGTCTTTGCCCGCTTCAAGCGACCAGATATTGGCGAGCGCGCGCCCGTCCTCCTTGGGGAAGGCCGGGGCCGATTTGGTTTCCGTGAAGGTCTTCCCCAGATCGGTCGAGCGCAGGACCTTCATGCCGAAGAAGGGATTGCAGCTTGACGCGTAGAGACGCGGCGTGCCGCGGGTATCAATCAGCGCCGAATAGACACCGACTCCCTGGCTGAAAGGGCCGCGGAGCGTGAAGCCGTGCCGGGTTTTCGACGATTCGGCCACGAACAGCCCTTTTTTGGTGCCAATACAGAGTAGAACGCGATTTGCCATAGTTAGCCTCCGGAAACCGCGGGCAGGATTGTGACCTCGTCACCGGGAACGAGGGGTGTGTCCAGCCCGTTGCGGTCGCGCATGTGGTTGGTGTTTACGAACAGATTGATATGACGGCGCACGGTCCCGGTCTCATCGCAAATGCTCCGATGCAGCGCCGGGTGGTGGCGCTCGAGATCTCCCAGCACGTCACGCACGCTCGCCGCCGTGAGCGCCAACTGCGACGCCCCAGCGCAGCATTCGCGCAGGGGACCGGGAACGTGAACCGTGATGGCTGCGGCGCGGATCATGGGATGTGCCCGCGAGTCGAGAACCGCCGTTGCGTCCCGTTCATGGGTGGTGACTCTATGTTTACGCGCGTTTGTGTCAAATATTTTTGAACGGGGATCGCCTCGCCCGCCAGTGCTGGCCGCCGCTCATCAAAATGAATGCGCTTGTCGACCGATCTGCTAGTGAAGCGTCGGCGATGAGCGAAAGCATTGAATATGCGCTCGCCGCGAAAGCCGGTCTGATTCGCTTCCCTGCTTCATCCACCTTGAATCACACCGCGCGGTCGCAGGCGCAGCTCCGTTTCTGGCAGGCGCCAGGAGTTGGGCCAACCTGAAAGGTTGCCAGCCATGAGCCGGAGGTGGAGCGAGTCGGCGAAGCGACACCCCCGAACCGGTTAGGCAAGGACACGACCCGGGGAGGGGTCGCAGCATCGGCTGGACCGCGAATGGTTCGATCACCCCAACCGGGGTGCGGACCGATTCGACCTCACCGGAGGGATCGTTGGCGCTCAACCTCCGGCTGATGGCTGGCAAATCTCCGGCTTGCGAAATTTGCTGTCCGCAATGCAATAAACTGAGATGTGCCCCGCGGCCGCGTTACGCCAACATTGCGGTTGTATTCATGACCGGGTGGGCTTAACTTGGTTGAAGTAATCGGGCACGGCCACTATGTGCAATAAACAACTCCTCAAATCGGGTTTCACCTTGGTCGAGGTCATGATCGTGGTGGCCATCATCGGGCTGCTCGCGGCGATCGGCGTGCGCAATTACATTACCGCCCGTATGACCGCCCAACGGAATGTTTGCATCACCAACCTCAAACAGTTGGACGCGGCCAAACAGCAGTGGGCGGCCGACACCAGCCAGGGAGTGACGGGTGTGCCGGTCAGCAGCGATTTGTTCGGCCCCACCCTCTATCTGAAAACCAACTTGGTTTGCCCCGTCGGCGGCAGTTATTCGTTCAACGCCGTGAGTCTGCAACCCACTGGCAGCCGCAGCGCCTCGCCCGATTTTCACACCCTTTAGAGCCGGTCTGAAAAT
>JAYUBJ010000494.1:0-4332 GCA_043740915.1 Verrucomicrobiota bacterium | reverse complement strand
CGCCCAGTCTCGATCCAGCAACTCCCGGTGACGGCGCGCATGGTTACGGACGATTTTGACCTGCTGCTTCATCTGCCTTAACACCCGCTTGCGCCCCTGTTTGCCCTCGGCCCGGCGACGCTGATGGGTCAACGCTTCGTTGCTCGCCACTGCGGCTCGCACTCCGCGACCGCTGCACTTCCGGCCCGGTTCAGGTCGCGAGCCAGGCCGGGACGCTCCGCGAGCACGCCCAGCGGCGACCTCGCCGCGCGCAAACATTCCAAGCGGCACGTGTCAGGGCCACACCCGCCGCACATCGCGACCCGAACAATGCGGTGGCAGACTGCGAACAATCACTCCGGCTACGATGCTCGTTCCTGTGCGTCTGTGCCTACACGATTGATTCGCAGACTGCCACCTTGGACGTACCCTGACTCCGGCGTTTGCAGTCCGCTCCACTTCACTCCGCTGCGCGGCCGCCAACGAACCGCTCCGTTGGCCCGCCGCCTCACTCCGATCCGTTCCAGGCCCTGCAAACGCCGGAGACAGGGAGGCAGACGCTCGCCATGCTCGCCCGCTCCGCAGACATAGCTCACGGCAGAGCAGTGTTTTGAAGGGCCAGCCACGACCCGCGAGCGTGCGCTTGACGTGCCACGGCACCGCGCACCGTCGCGGGACTTGGCTTTGGCCGATGTTGCCTGACTCCCGACCTGAATCCGGCCCGTCCATTCTGCTGGGCGCGCCATTACCGGCCCGGTTCAGTCGGGAGACAGGCCGGGACGCTCCGCGAGCACGGCTCAGCGCCGACCTCGCTCCTCGCAGACATTCCAGGCGGCACGTGTCAAAGGCCACACCCGCCGCACAGCGCGCCCCCGCGACCCGGACGAAGCGGCGGCAGACTACGAACAATCGCTCCGGTTACGATGCTCGTGCCTGCGCGTCTGTGCCTGCGCGATTGATTCGCAGACTTCTCACTCGATTTTCGCCCGTAAAGCGCTACTTGCGGCGGCTGGCGCAGAATCGGCACGCCATCCGGCTCCGGGTTGAGATAAAGCAGACGTTGCACCCGCTCGCCCCGGCGAGCTTGCGGCAACCGCGACAACCGAACCGCCGTTAGCGCGCCACGATCCGCACCCAATGTAATCACCAAGGGTTTGATCGCCCCAATGCGAGCATCCCAATCCACCTTGCTCGCCGCATCAACGCGCACCAACGCATGAATTGACCGGCCGCCCGACTCACAAATGCTTGCGATCCGCAGTGGCATTTGAATCAGACACCGAAGCCAGGCATCCGCGTCCGCCTTGTCGCTCTCCAGAACCGCATACCGCCATGCGGTGATGCTTTCTTCCGAACGCCGGGAGAGCTTCCCGCCCTGACGGGTATTCGGATGCCGCTCCCCGTCCACCGGCTGCGGCAGGAACCAGACACCTTCGGGGCCCTTCGGCAGGTGATGATTTTGAATCACATCGCTCTGGTCCGCCTCCCACAAGAATTGTCCGGACGATTTCATCACGTTGAAGAGAACCACCTTTTCACCCGAGCCACGCCGATACAGCCGACGCAGCACACTCGCCGAATCTTGCGATTCCACGCGCACCGGCGACCGGTCAGCAATGAACCGCACCACATCCTTGATGTGGGCCGCCTTGCCCGCCACGCGCTTGAGCGTCTCCGGCTTAAACACCGGCTTCCCCGCCCTGGGTAGCACAGGCAACCTGCCTGTTGATTTGGGCGACTCGCCGAAATCTCCCGCCGTATTCTTGCCCAACAAAAACCCCCTTGGCTCGCGATGCCCCGCCGCCGACGTGATCTTGTGCACCAAATCGCTTTCGCTCCACGGCGGCTGGCAGCCGCGGTTCCATTCAATGAGCAACGCCAGCGCATCCGATTCGTTCAGGGCGAACCCATTCACCAGCACCACCGCCACGTGGAACGTGGTGTTATGCCCACCCGCGCCGCTAATGGCCGGCGCAATCTTGGCCACGTACCGCCGAGCACGCTCAATCGTATTGGTTACTATTTTCACAACTTGGGGATCTCCGGTTTGGGACTCGGCACACCACGGGTATTGATCCGGAAATTCTTCCTGAAATGTTCGAGTACATCCGACCGCTCGTAGCGCACCACATTGCCAATTTTGATATACGGCAACAGCCTGTCGCGTTGCCAATTCTCCACGGTCCGACCCGACACCTTCGCCAGCGCCGCCAACTCGCGCTTCGTCAAAAAGTGATCCGTCAGATTCGTCAGGTTCGTCCCGATGTTCACCGCCCCCGGTTCGTTCGCTTTCGGTTGATCCTTCATTTGTTCCTCCAATTATTTCCCAAGGTTGATATGGCAAACCCGACAGGTCTGCGCCAGGCGCGCCTCGATCTCGCTCCACTTGAACGACACCGACCTACCGATTTTGTAGTAGGGCAGGAGCCCCCGGACCATATAGTTATCCACGGTTCGAAGCGTTTTGCTCAAACGCCGCGCGACTTCGGGCGTGTCAATGAATGGCTCCGCCATCGCAACCGGCTGCCCGTGTCTCCCATACTGATTCGTTTCACTCATACTCCGACCTCCCAGGTATGGATGATCAGTTCGCGGGCGATGGCTTCCTTGAGCGATTGCTCTGGCGTGGCACGCCCCGTCTCGATTTTGGTGATTTGTGATTCTGTCCTGCCGACGCGGCGCGCGAGTTCGAGTTGGGTCCAGCCCAACCGCCGCCGCGCGTCCCGCATCGCCTGCCCTGCATTATTTTTTGTCTTCATCTTTTTCTTCGTCGGCCTGTCGCTTCATGCGAATGGCCTCCAACACGTTGAAAAAGTTCACAAAGACCAGGGTGAGAAATCAAAAAGCGCCCGTAAACACGGGCGCTTTCAGGATTTTGAACACTTTAAAACGACTTCAAAACTCAAGCATTTTTTTTTCGCCTTCATCGTATATGTATTCCTCTTTGGGCGCTCCATCCGCTTCCTCGTCCGGTTTATCATCATCCGCGAACTTGCCGGCAGGGGAGCCAGGTGCTCTCTTTCGTTTGCGATCCCCTTTGACGGACGTTTGCATTTCCACAATCGGCGTCCGCAGAGCCTTAAGCTCTTTAAGGCTGCGTTTGAAGATCGTCACCAGTTCCTTGACCCTTCCTGACATTAACCCCTCGGCGCAGTCACATATCTTTGCCGCTGCCCTTTGCGAATTACCTTCCAGCACCAGATGAACAAAAACGTCGTACAGCGGAGCCTTCATCCCAGCGCGCTTGCTTTTCAGCTTCATTAAAATACCGAAAACCCAGGAAACTTCGGTGGCGTTTGGAGCAGCCTGGTTCTCAGGTAAGTAGGGGGAGAATAACTCACCGGCGCTCTTTCGAGCCACCAGCCGGCCCGGAGCAAGAATCGTCATGCTCGATTCGAGCTCAATCATTCCCGCATGCACCCGCCGCACCAACTCCCGCGACTCAAGATCATGGTGGACATTCGTCGGTGTTAACACCACGAATCGCCCAGGCGCTCTCGCCACCAATTGCGCCAGCGCCTCGTTGAACGCCACTCGATCCGGCTGCACCACCAGCACAATCTGCAGCGCGTCGCCGCCGAATGAGCCGATTTGCCACACGTTCGAAACCGGAAACCGCGAAGTCTTGTGCTCCAGATCGAACGCTTCACGAACCCGGCTGCCGAGGCTCGCCCAGTTGGGCTCCCAGACTTCGGTGTCCCCCGCCGTGGGAGGGATTTCTTCGCAGTCCCCGCAGTTGCAAACCGCGTGGCCACCATCCTTCGTGACCCGATGAAAACAGCCACAATTGTGCGGACAAACGATGGTTCGCGCCGTTCCGTCGGTTTTCTTGAGAAACCAAGGCTGAACACGCGCCAAATCTTCGCCGAAGCGAATCTTCCAATTAAAAAGCGCTGCCGACGCTGGGGCCGTCTCAATCTGGGTCCACACGCTCATCGCTTATGTCTTTCGCGGGCGAACCCTGCGGAACTTTTTCTCCGTCATCCAGCGGTAGAGCGCGGCCGCATCCGAGTTGTGGACTTGACGAAGGCCGTTGCCGTCTCGAATAAAAAACGGCCTGGGCTTCGGATCCCCTGTGAAAGTAACATCGAAACCCGCGCCCATGATGCGGCACCTGGGCCAGAACAGTTGGGTGTGTTCCCGTTCGGCGAACTCGAAAAGATTCGGTCCCCGAAGATGAACCTTCACCGGCGGATTGCCGTCCGTTTCCTGAACCAGTTCCGTCAGGACGATCCGGTCAATTCCTTCGCCGACCGTCACGTCCAGTGCCGTCGGTCCAGATTTAAGCGGGGCAAGCGTGAAAGGATCCTTGAACGAGAATTGGTCGGGATTATTGTTCGATCACCAGCGCGT
>JAYUBJ010000493.1:0-13634 GCA_043740915.1 Verrucomicrobiota bacterium | reverse complement strand
CTACCAACCGAGGCCGAAGGATGCACCGAAGGCGCTGTCCAGACCGGACAGCGCCTTGGCGGCCTTGATTAGTTAGGGCGTTGTAACAACGGCATTGCCCTGGAGTGTAACCGCAGTCTGTGCCAGCGCTCGGCCGTTCAGCGTTGCGCCGGTTTTCAGCGCAATCAATGTTTTACACAATATATTTCCCTTGAAGTTAGCGGTCGTTCCAAGGGTCGTCTGCCCTGCGACCTGCCAGAAGATATTCTTGGCCTGGGCGCCGCCGCTCAGAGTAACAATGGCACCGTTGCCCACAGTGAGATTTTGTGCTATCTGGAAAATCCAGACATCATTCGCGCCGCCGGAGAGAGTGACACTACCGGGTATTATGACCCCGGTCCCCCATCGATAGAGGCCAGGAGCGAGTGTCCTCCCGTTAATATTCCCTGCCCCCAGTTCAGTCGCAGTGGGTAAGGTCCGTCCAGCGGCGTCGGTGTACGCGGTTTGCATGTCACTTACCGCCGTGGTCATTTTAGTGGGAGTGGGAACCGCATAGTCGGCGGCATATACTTTCCCGGCCACCAAGGATGATCTCGAAAACTGATTCAAGGAATCCAAGATTAACCCAAACCCAGTGATGGCAGTGCTGTCGATCGGACTTACTCCAATATCTCCAACAATGGCGGTGGTTCCCGTGGTTGAAATCCCCGATTTTGCCAGAATCACGAAACTGCCTGCCGATCCAAGATCGACTGGCGCGCGACCGGCCGGTGAGGGTACGAATCGGAAGTAATAGAATTTACCCGAGGAATAGTTGTAGGCCACGCCGGCGTTGTCGCCGGGGAAGAAGGCGAGGACGGTTTGGCTACCACCCACAAACCCGGTGGAATAAAACGTGATCCGAACCAGGTTCTTGCGCACTTTGGCAATCGAGTAAGTGCCAGAGGCTGATTGGGTGGTGACGGAGTCATAGACGGAGAAAGTTCCGTTGTTGGAGAAGGTGAAGGATTGGCTCAGGCCGTTGCCATAAACACTGCTGCTGGCATCGAACCGGGAACCCGTTGCGGGTGCATAGTCCGGACTGGCCAATCCGCCGCGCAGTATTCCCAGCGCCCGGCCACCCCGTTGTGGCAGCACCGACGCCACTACCGTCTTCGCGGCTTTGTTGACCACTCCAGCCACCTTGTAATACTTCCCACGAAACCAGGTCGAGCCGGAAAGCACGCCAGTGTTGCTTACGGTGCCGGTGAAAGAGGCACCCACATCATGGCCGCGTAAATAACCCGTAACCGCTCCGTTCGGATAGACCGACAGATAAAACTCGTCGAAAAATGACCCAATGAACGCGCCTTCGTAGTTGCCGGCAAAGTCTCCCGAGGCAACTAATTTGCCGCTTACCGTTGGGCCGGTGGAGTTTGGGTTTGGTGAGTTTGGGACGGCCTGCGACCCAGTGGTCGTGCAGAAAACGAGCAGCGCAATCAATGCGGATTTGGTTAAATGTTTCATAATTTTTATATTTAGGAGCTACCACTGTATGCTGAGGCGCTCCTCATTGTCTAGGCAGATTTTTGGTTGATTTAAGCTGGTGAAGATAAGCCCGGAAACTTTGCGCGCGCTATGGGGTGTTCACCCCATCGGAGCTGCCATGAATTCAGCATGAAACTCAGGGTTCTGAATTTCCACCGGTGGTCACCCCAGCTTTTGCCGTAACGCCCCGGCAATGGCGATGAACGCCTGTGCCGGTGCTTCCGCCACCGCGGAAACCACGACCGGCACACCCCGGTCGCCACCTTCGCGAATTTGCGTGAACAGCGGAATCTCGCCGAGGAACGGGATCTTTTTTCGCTCCGCCTCGTTGCGCCCGCCGCCGTGGCCGAAGATTTCGATGCGTTCGCCATTCGGCGCGGTGAAATAGCTCATGTTCTCGACAATCCCGAGCAGCGGCACGTTGACTTTCTCAAACATCGCCATGCCTTTGCGCACCACGCCGAGCGAGGCTTCCTGCGGCGTCGTCACGATCACGCCGCCATCGAGCGGCACGGTCTGGCACAGCGTCAACTGCGCATCGCCGGTTCCCGGCGGCAGATCGACCAGCAGGAAATCGAGATCGCCCCATTCGACCTGCGACACAAATTGCTGGATCGTTTTGACAATCATCGGCCCGCGCCAGATCACCGGCTGGTCGCCGTCGAGCAGGAAACCCATGCTCATCAATTTCACGCCATGGTTCATCGGCGGGACCAATTTGTCCGCGTCACTCACAAACGGGCGCTGGTGCACGCCCATCATCAGCGGGATGCTCGGGCCGTAGATGTCGCAATCGAGCAGGCCCACCCGCGCGCCGAGTTGGGTGAGGGCGCACGCGAGGTTGACGGAGCAGGTGGATTTGCCCACGCCGCCCTTGCCGCTGGCGATGGCGATGATGCGATTGATGCCGGGAAGTTTTTTCGCCTGCGACCAGGCCGGGCCGGCGGCGGCCGGACCGGCGGGCGCCTTCACCTCGATGTGCAAATGGGTCACGCCCGGAAGCTCTTTCAAAGTCCTTTCGCAGTCGTCCTTGATCTGCTGCGTCGCTTCGGGGTTGGGGGAGGTCAATTGCAACTCGACGCTGACCGCGCCGTTGTTTACGGCGATGTTTTTGACGAGGCCAAAGGAAACGATGTCGCGGGAATAGCCGGGATACTTGACCGACTTCAACGCGTGGGTGATGGATTCTTGAGTGAGCATGTGTTTTGCGAGCTGCCGCGCCGGAATATAGGGCGCGGGTTTGCCGAGGGTCAAACGGATTGTCGGGGGACTCATTTTGGAACGACCCTCTGACGCGGCCGCAGCAGGTCGAAAAGGTGGGACGCATCCCCGCTGTTTCCACGACTGTTCGTTGCCAGGTTGCTGCGGCTGATTCCGCGCGGCGCGGGACACAGCCGCGGTCCGCTCAAGTTAGAACCCGCCCCATGGCGCGCTGGCTTGCTTTGCCGTGTCCCGCTCGCTACGCTGCGGTGAGATGCGTTTGCTTGACCGCTATTTGTTCCGTGAGTTGCTGGGGCCGTTTTTCTATTGCAATGCCTTGTTTTTGATTTTTTGGACCGCGTTTGATCTCTTCAACGAACTCAACCGATTCCAGGGTCACAAACTCAAAGCCCTCGATGTCGCGGAATATTACCTCGTAAAACTGCCCGAGTTGCTCGGCACGGTGCTCCCGGTGGCGCTGCTCCTGGCACTGCTCTATTCGCTGACCAACCTCGCACGGCATCACGAACTCATCGCCATCCGCGCGGCGGGCGTCAGCATCTGGCGTCTGAGCGCACCCTATTTTGTGGTCGGCTTCGTGATGAGCGTCGGCTTGTTCGCGCTGACCGAACTCTGGAGCGTGGATTCGCAGGAAGCGGGCGACCGCATCCTCAACCGCCACCTGGCGAACCAACCGGACGCCGCGGCGCGGCAATGGCAGGCGAAGGTGCATTTCAGCAACGACCGGGACGCCCGCAATTGGGACATTGGCGAATACCACCTGCTCACCGGCGAAATGAAAAACCCGGTGGTCGAATGGCGCCTGCCCGACGGTACGCGCCGGCAAATCTTCGCCGAGCGCGGCGCGTGGACGAATCGCGTGTGGACGTTTTACAACGTCACGCAACTGACTTACCGCACGCCGGACGACACGCCGCCGGGCCTCAAGACCAACGCGCTGGCGTTCCCGGAGTTTTCTGAAACACCCAAACAGATCCGGAGCGAAATCAAAATCAGCGGCATGAGCGCCATGAAGGCGGCGAAAAAGCCGCGCTTCAGCATTGCGGAAATTCTCGAGTACAAGCGATTGCATCCGAAGTTGAAGCCGGATGATGACGCCCTGCTGAACACACAGCTTCATGGCCGGCTGGCCGCGCCGTGGACGTGCCTGGTGGTGGTGTTCATCGCCATTCCGTTCGGATCGCTCTCCGGTCGGCACAATGTGTTCGTGGGCGTGGCCAGCAGCATTTTTATTTGCTTCGTTTTTTTTGTGCTCACCCGCGTCGGGCTGGCGCTGGGCACGAGCGGCGAGCTGGTGCCCTGGCTGGCCGCGTGGCTCCCGAATCTGGTGTTCGGCGGCGCGGGATTGGGGCTGACCTGGCGCGTGCGGTAAACTTGGGTGGCGAAGAAACCATGCACCCGGAAAGCAAGACTCCGAACGAGGAACTGGCCGGGCTTCGGGCGCATTGTGAACGCCTGCAACTCCTCTACCAGGTTGGCAATGTCATTCACTCCACGCTCGAGCCACACACCGCGCTGCAATTGATTCTGGCGGAAGCCGTGCGCCTGATGCGCGCCTCCAGCGGGTCGGTGATCCTCGTCAATCCGACGAACGGATTTCTTGAAATCCAGGCCTCCCACGGCCTGCCCCCGCGTGCCGCTGAACTCAAGCTCCGCGTCGGTGAGGGGATCACCGGCTGGGTGGCGCTCACCGGCAAACCCAGGCGCGTCGGGGACGTCACGCGCGACCCCCGCTACATCATGCTGCAACCGAATGTCCGCGCCGAACTCGCCGTGCCCCTGGAGGTCGAGGGCCAGGTGCGCGGCGTGTTGAATGTGGATGCGGACCGGGCCGACGCGTTCAGCGAAGCGGACCAGCAGTTGCTCGAAGAACTTGCCCGGCAAGCCGCGAAGGCCATCCGCAACACCTGGCTTTACGAACAATTGCGGCTGAAAGCGCGGCTGTTGGAATCACTCTTCAGCGTCGGGCAGACCATCAATTCCACGTTGAACCTCGACGATGCGCTCAAGGTGATCACCCGGGAGGCGGGCCTGCTGATGAACGCCAAGATGTGTTCGCTTCTCCTGCTGGACGAAAGCCGCGAGTGGCTGGAGTTGCGCGCCAGCTACGGTGCCGGCGAAGCCTACATCCACAAGCCGCGGCTGAGCGTCGCGGAAAGCCTGCTGGGCATCGTGATCCGTCGACGAAAACCGATGCAGCTGGCGAACGTGCAGCTTTCGAGCCGTTATCAAAGCGTGGCGATCGCGCGCACGGAGAACCTGGTTTCCTTGTTGAGCGTGCCCCTGGTTTTTGGCGGCGAGGCCATCGGCACCTTGAGTGTTTACACCGGCGAACCGTACAGCTTTTCCAATGAGGAAATTCGCATTCTTGCCGCGCTCGCCGAGCTGTCGGCCATCGCGATTGAAAAGGCGCGGCTCTATGAACGCATCGTCGATGTCGAGGAACAGTTGCGTCAGAACGAAAAGCTTTCCGCGCTCGGCCTGCTGGCGGCGGAGGTGGCGCACGAGATCCGCAATCCGCTGACGGTGATGAAAATGCTCTATCATTCGCTCGACCTGCAATTTCCCGCGGGGGATCCCCGCGCCAAGGACGCGCAGATCATGGGCGAGAAAATGGAGCACTTGAACAAGATCGTGGAGCAAATCCTCGACTTCGCGCGCACGACGGAACCGAAGCTGGCGCCGACGAGCCTGAACCAATTGATCGACGAACTGGGACTCCTCACGCGCCACAAGCTCAGGAACCAGGGCATTCAACTGGTGCGCGAACTGGCGCCCGATCTGCCGCTGGTGCTGGCGGACGCCACGCAACTCGAGCAGGCCTTCCTCAACCTCACGCTCAACGCGGTCGAAGCCATGCCGGGCGGTGGCCGGTTGACGGTCCGGACGCGCGCGGTCCGCCTCCAGCGACAGAGTGCGCAACCGACGCATGTGGTGATCGAATTCAGCGACACCGGCCACGGCATGAGCGAGGAACAATGCCAGCGCGTGTTTACCTCGCTATTGAGCACCACCAAAACCAAGGGCACCGGGCTGGGCCTGGCGATCGTCAATAAAGTCATCGAAACCCACCACGGCAAAATCAAAATGAAATCGCGCATCGGCCGCGGCACGACCATCAGTATCGTGCTGCCGGTGTAAATCGTAGTCGCAACTCGTAGCCGCAACCCCGCGTGCGGGGTTGCGCCCTCCCGCATCCGGCCCGCGTCAACTCACCGGCATGAGCGACACGCGCTCACCCTGATCATTGCGCGTGATTCCCTGCGCCCGGGGATCGAGCGTCAGGACGCCATCAATCTTGAAGGCATAGCGATGATGTCCGTGTTGGAGTTCCACCGTCACGAGCCAGGCCCGGTCCGGCATACGTCGCATCGGATGCGCCGCCGGGTCCCAATTATTGAAATCACCCACCAGACTCACGGATTGGGCCTGCGTGACGCTGCAAATGAAATTGAGCGCCCGCAAGGTCTTGCGCACATTTAAAGTGTCCCGGTTCATAAATCTATTGGCCGCCCATCAGCCCAAAAGGTTCTCCAAAATCACCAGGGCCGTCCGACGCACCTGGTCGGATTGTGTTTCCAGCACCCGATACCGTTCGGTCCAGCCCGCCTCGGGTTGATTGCGTTCCAGCCAGAGCGACTTGAGGACGCGCTCGGTGCGTTCCACCTGTTGCATGGCGGAGACGAGGGATTCGCGCCCTTCGGGCAGATCGGAAATTTTGCCCACAAAAAAACGGGTGATGCGTTTGGCGTTGAAAATTCCGTGCAGCAACATTACCACCGTCTGTTCGTACGCATACCAGCGCTGGCGCAGCACCTCACCCAGGAATTCATGGCGGACGGCGAAGAACTCGCTGCGGGGCCGCTCGGTGTATTGCCGGATTTCCCGCGCCTCCGTCGGAAACCAGTTGTAAAGCAGGGCAAAGGTTCCATACGTATCGATCAGTTGCTTCGGATTGCTGTGGTCCGCTTCGATCTCGCCGATGCACACGTCCTGTTTCAGTTCGAGGCAGATCTCTGGCAGGTCGTGCAGCCGCCCCAGCACCTCCTGGCCCGCCGGCGCGCCGTAATTGAAATCGCCGGGAATCAGCCAATAGACATCCTCCGGCCTGCCACGCTCATACGCCTGGCCGAGCCCCGAGTACCACATCTGGCACGTGTCCACACACCACGCATCCAGAATATCGGAATGTTGCGCCACGATGTTTTTGCGAAACTCGAGAAATTGCGCGTTCCCCGCATTGGCAAAATATGTCTTGCGATCCATCACCGTGATCGGGCGGGCGTAACCTTCCTTGTTCGCGTCCAACCGGGCCAAAAGTTTGTAGAGGTGCTGCAAGTCCGCATAATCGGCCGGCTGACGGAAGGGATAAATCACCACCGGATGAATTCTGGGGGGCGCGACCGGGGGTGGTTTTTTCGCGGGACCGGGTTGGGCACCCGGATTGGTCTTCGGGGATTTCTTCATCCCCGGATACTCCGTCAAAACACCGCTGCTGACAAGCCAGCAAGCGACCAGCGCGTCCTCATCGGTTCACGCCGTGAACCCCGTAGCCGAAACCTTCAGGTTGCGTCGTCGGACAGCGCGTCCCGCCTGTCTCAACCAACCCCGAACCGCGCCGCCAGTCCCGCCAACGTCAGCGTCGTTGTGTCGGGCTTCGCCACGAATCTGCGAGGCTGGCCCGCCAACATTCAAATTCTCCGGTGCCAATGGCGGTCTTGACGCGCAGCATGCACGACGGCGTAGATGACCACCGCGTTATGGATGATCCGGAAGACGATGCGTTAAGGAAAGCGGCGCGGGTACGCCCAGCGCACCTGTTTGCGACGATGGCGGATGCGAAAGAAAAGCGGGTGGTGCGGCAGACGGGCCATGGCTTCCCGGGCCGCGAGAAGAAACTTCCGACCCAGGCCGGCCTGCTGATTCTCATATCAGGTTTCGGCTTCCATCAGGTCGGCATCCACCTCCGGGCGGACCACCAGATGGTAATTCACTCGCCCGGTCTCCGCTTGAGTCGGGCTTCGAATTCGGCCCATGGAATGGCCGCCTCTGGATTTTTCTCGTGCGCTTCGATGCGGGCTTCGATCAACGCCTTTTCGCCGTCGGACAATGGATCGTCTTCATCCATTCAGTCATTGCCACCCAGTTCGGCCAGCTTGAGACGAATCTCCTCGCGTTCGGCGGGGGTGAGCCTGGGCAGTTCTTCGACAATCTCAGCTTTGCTCATGCCGGGAAAATAGCCCAGCTACGCGGCCTTGTCAGCCTGAAATTCAACCGCCGATAAACGCGGATGGCAGATAACGTGGGATAGCGTGGACGGACGGGCGCATTGCGTGTTATACTGTTGCCTGACGGCGAAACCGTGCATAATGCGTTCTTCGAACGGTCATTCAAGTTGTAAAAATACGATACTTTCAAGACACCGACACGCTGCACATCGAGTTCAAAGCCGACGACGTCGCCGAGACGCGCGACCTGGATGAGAACACGCTGCTCGACGTGGACAAAAACGGCCGCATCTTGAGCATCACCGTCGAACATGCTGGCCAGCGCGCCGACATTCCGCACTTTTCCTTTCAGCAAGTTCCCGCCTGAGGGCTGAAACGCGGACTTTGGAATCCACGCCGCCAGCCGCGGCGCGATGCTTTCCAGCCCGGAAAGAAAAAAAAAGAAGTACCCGACCGCAAACCGCGCCGACCCCGTGGACGCCAGGATGCGGTTGATGTGGTCAACCAATTTTTCCTTGCGATTGTCTATGATGTCGTGTGTGGGCATGGGGAAAACCTCCGTTGCCAAAGTGTCCAAAACCCGCTAGCTTGTGTCGCGATGAAGATCAAAGAGAAAAAGCCGAAAGCCGAAATGCCGTTTGATCCGGTGCTGTTCGCCGCGACCGTGCCCGGCCGCAAACCCACGGCCAAAGATCTGGCCGACGCCAAGGAACACAAGGATGAGGCCGTTGAGCCGCGGCAGTACGACTCCATGGAAGACGCGGTCAAAGACCTGTGATCTTCCGCCGCACCGTGCGGTTCAAAAACGAGTTCAAGGAACTTCCGGCTGAGATTCAGAAAATCGCCCGTGCCAAGTTCGCCTTGTTCAGCGCCAATTGGCGGCACCCCTCGCTCCGCTGTCACAAACTCGAAGGCGTTGTCTGGCACGGGCATCAGGTCTTTGATCTCTGGGTCACCGACCGCTACCGCGTTTTGTTCGTCATTGACCACGACGTCATCGTCTCCTTCTCCATCGGTCCGCACAGCATCGTTTCGAAATAGGGAGCGTAAGCCACTCGCGTCGGTCCAGCCTTGGAGCGGCGACAGAAAATAGCCCGCGGTTTTAACCGTGGGAAAATTGCGCCAAAAAGCTGAAGCCCCGGAGGGGCGAAAGAACGTCCGGTGGTTCGGAAAATGTTTTCGGTCGTCCCTCCGGGACTCGATTCCATTGGGGGATGTTAACCCAGCGTTGAAACGCTGGGCTATTCTCAGTTGTCCCTCTGGGACGCTCATTTCGCCGCCGCCTCCACGATTTTGATTTCCTCCGGTGTCAGGCCGTAGAGGGCGTAAACTTGGTGGTCGATCTCCCGCTCCAATGCGCTCATGTGGGCGCTGACGTTCGAGCGTTTTGCCCCAACGGGGCAATGGCCTCCAGCCCAGCAGCGAGGAACGAGCTACCCTGGGAACACGAGTCACAATTTCCATCAACCCCAACGGAGTTGTGACGAATCCCGACGTGCGGAAAGACACAACCCCGTTGGGGTTGGAAATTCTTTTGACGGTTGACCCAGGGTAGCTCGTTCCTCGCAACCCTTGCCGAGAACCACGTCGAAACCCTCCGTCACACCAAACATCCATTCCGCGTCGAAGAAATCCGCCGAGGCGTTCTGATCGTAGGGATTCCACGAGGCGAGTTTGCGGGTGGTGCTCGCGCTGACCGAACGCACGGGCCTGTATCTCGATCTCACGGGCCTCGGCTGTTACCACAAGAAGGATGTGCCGGTTTGTGGTGTTACAGGGAGTGGATGCACGATACGATTACGATTCGGCCCACCATTCCCAAAGCGGAGTTGCAAAAAGTTTCCGGGGGCAATCTCAGCAAGTGGATCAACGGACTGATTGAGCGGGCCGTGGTGAACGCAATGCCGGATGGGGTGAGTTTATGGATCAGCCGCGCCGCCGCTTCAAATCCCAGGCCGATGCAGTCCGCAAGGCCAGCCGATGAATTTTGCCGTCACCAACTGGCTGGAGGCGATGTACCAGGAAAAACCTTCGGCACCTTTGATCTGACGTTGCTCGCGTCGGCCAAGCTGGCCAGCGCCACCCGGGTGCTCTCGTTCGATCAAACCCTCAAAGCCCTGGCGGTGGCGGAAGGGTTGGAAATTGTTCGCGCTTTGGACGAAGCCGGCAAGGCGCTGCTGGCCCGGCTGAAGCGTTAGCGCGAGTCCCTTTTCTGCAGTTTCAAAAACGCCTCACCATAACGCCGGCCAATCACCAACTGGCTCTCCGCGCTGAAGTGATGGGTGTTTATATTCGGCAGATCATCCACATTGATCCACGCCGCGCGCGGAAACGACTCGCCAATTTTTACCTGCGCCCGGCGCACCACCGCCATCGGCGAGTTTTCTCCCCCACCGGTACTGGCCTGCGCGATCGCCGAGTTCACGCTGCGGGCGAGCACAAACGAAGTCTGTTCAGTGGCATAGCGTTTTCGCAGAACACCGATCAGGTCGCTCAGATTACGTTCATAATGGCTGGCCAGCGGGCCGTGAATGGCGTCGTCGATTCCCTGGTGCCAGAGAAAGCCGCAAACCCGGATCGAATACCCCTGCGCCTTGAGTTCGGCGAGCCGGGCATCGATGAACGTCGTCCAGGCATTGAAGAGCGCGCCGCCCTCACCCCACGGCCAGGTTTGGACGTCGCGGCCAAAGTTTGCGTGGACCTTGATGATTGCCACGTCGCGCCAGCCGGCGGCGTGGAGCGTGCGGGCAAAGCCGACCTCCGGACCGTGCACGAGCTGGTTCTTCGCCTGGTGACCACGCATCCCGCCCCACGGCACGTATTGCAATGATTTGTCGCCGTCCGGAAGCGGCGCCATCGTGAACCGCGTGGCGTGGTCCGCCGCGGTTGACTGGAACCCTGGCGGGACGGGCACCACCGAATCGGCGCCGGCCATGTTCGATTGGCCCGCCAGCAGGAATACCTTGAGCACCGGTTTGTCGGCCGCCCATGCGGGGCGCAACATTCCATCAGTCATGGCCGAGGCCAGTGAGAGCATGGCAACCCACAACCACAAGCGAGAGAACGAATTCATGAACTGTATTCAGTTTGATTTTGCGCCGGCGGCTTTCGTCGATCGAGATCTCAGGGCCAAAGTCCCGCTCCCTCATTTTGCCTCAATTCTTTTTTGCAAGCTACCAGGATCAATGGATGCAAAACCGATGCTTGGAACGGCAGAGAACATGGATGCGCCGCACCGGACACCGGTCCGCCAGCAGCTTGAGCCGCTGCGGGCTTTCCCCGGTTTTGAATGAAAAGCCGCGGACTGAGTCAAATGCCTCATGAAATTGATTCAGCCACAGCGTCAATCGTTACTCGTGTTGAGCGGCGCTGCGCTCGCCCTGGTGCTCACGGGTTGCATCGTGGAGGAGCGCGGTTATGGCCGCCGTCATGTGGTCGTGCGCGAAACCGTAGTCGTCCCCGCCCCCGGCCCCGCCCCGGGCACGGAGGTCGTCGTGACGCAGGCACCTCCTCCGGTCATCGTGGAGCAAGTAGTCGTCCGTCCGGGACCGGCCTATCTCTGGGTGCCGGGTTATTATGCCTGGAACGGGCGTTGGGTTTGGGAGCGGGGCCACTGGGTATTACCTCCGCGGCGGGGTGCCGTGTGGGTGCCACACCGTTATGTGTACCGCGGCGGCGTGCATGTCTATGTCCATGGCGGCTGGCGCTAAACGCGCGGTCACTCATTACATCACAACCTCGGATTGCCCGGCTTGTTTGGGAGATCCCAGGCTTGCGCGCCTTTGACCTTGAGCTTGCGCTTGTAAATCCTGTCCCCGCATGCGGCATAAATCGTGTCGAAGTCCTCCCCACCAAAAGTGAGGTTCGCCACCCGGCCGTTGGGCGTCGGGAGGATGCAGTTCACCCGGCCCGCTTGATCGCAAACCTGAATCCCCATCCGAGTGGCGACGTAGAGGCGTCCGTCGCGATCCACGCGCATGCCGTCCGCGCCGCTGTCGTCGGCGGTGTCGGGCGCGTGCAAATGATAGTAGCGCTGCTTGTGCTGGAGCGAACCGTCGGGCTGGATTAGGTAACTGTAAACCCAGTGCGAGCGCGAGTCATTGACATAGAGCAAGGTCTGGTCGGGTGACAGCGCGATGCCATTGGCGAACTTGAGGCCGAGGTCCACGATTTTCTTCTCCTTGCCGGGCTGCAGGAGCCAGACCCTGCTGGTGTTCGTGTTCGCACCGCTGGTGTTCGGATCCGTGACGTAGCAGTTGCCGTTGTGCGCCACCACCAAGTCATTTCCGCGAACACCTTCGGCGATGACCGTCGCGTGGTTGCCCAGGTCGTAGGTGAGAATTTTTTCCGCGCCGACCGCCACGGCATAAAGCCGGCCATCGGGACCGAACGCCTGGCCGTTGGCATTTTTTGAATCGTCGAGCAACACGGTCACTTTGCCATCGAGGCCGATCTTGTGCGTCTTGCTGTTGGGAATGTCGTTGAAGAAAACTTCACCCTGTGCATTCGCCGCTGTTCCTTCCGTGAACTTGTAGCCGGCGCCGACCAACTGCCAGTTTTCGCCCGGGATGAGCAACTCCTGAAGTTGAGGTGAGCCGGGGCCGGCTTTCACCGGCGCGGGATAATCCTTCCAGAGCCAGCGCAGGGCGTCGGGAAAAATCGCCATGGCTTGTTTGCCGTTGTGGCCGCCGTCGCCCCACACATGCGCCACCTCGTAACCGGCAAAGGTGAGCGCCCGCTCCATTTCTTCATTCGCCTTCCACCAGTCACCGCCGTAGATGTTCTGGTCCGCGGTGCCATCCTGCAGAAAGACGCGGATGGGCTTTGGCTCAAACTTGCGAATGAGTGTGGGATAGACATTTCCGCCGCGCAGCCCGACGTAAGTGCCCACATTGCTGAACACGCGCGTGAAGGCGTCGGGCCGTTCCCATGCCGCCGTGAACGCCGCGATTGCCCCGCTGCTCGCTCCTGCAATGCACCGGCTGTTTCCATCGGTCGCCAGATTATATTTTTTCCCAACCTCCGGCAAAATCTCCTCCAGCACGAAGCGCGCATACGCGTCACCCAGCCCGTCATATTCATAGCTGCGGTTAAACCGGTCGAGTGCCTGATCGTTCGGCGCCTTCACCCGCCCGTGCATGATGAACACTCCGATCGTCACCGGCATTTCCTTTTTGTGGATGAGATTGTCGAACACCACCGGTGCGTTGTACTGGATGCCATCCTGACAGACAAAAACGCAGGCCGGCTTCGCTGCGTCATATTGTTTGGGCACATACACCCAGTAATCCCGCGTCGTGCCCGGAAAGATTTTGCTGTTCTCGAAAACAAATTTCGTGACCTCGCCTTTGGGCACGCCTTCCTGCGGCTTCGAATCCGGACCCGGCTGATAACCGTCCGCCGCGTGGACGGTGTTGAAAAAAAGGAGCGTGAGCACGCAGCTCGCGGTGAGGAGCAAAGTGGACTTCATGCGGCGGATTCTGTGGGAAATGTGCGGCGTGTCAAAGCGAGAATTCCGAATCAAATCTCAATGGGCGCACCTGCACTCCGCCCCGAACGCAACCGGAATGGACCGCGGCTGTGTTGTCCCCGACCAGCCGCAGCATGTGGAAATTGCCGGATGCAACCGGTTCCATCCGCGGCCCGCCTGGCCAAGTTGCGGCGGCTGGTCCCGCCCGG
>JAYUBJ010000492.1:0-4351 GCA_043740915.1 Verrucomicrobiota bacterium | reverse complement strand
ACGTCCCCCTGCCTGGGGGAGAGAATCCACGGCCCGCGAAAGGCTGCAAATCGTGTCCCAGAACTGCAGCGGAACGACGGTCTCCGACCCGGCACGATCGAACCAACGCTCACCAACGCGCCGGGTCGGAGACCGGCGCTCCGGTTCATGGGCAGGGTTGGGGTGAATGTGAAGAGGTGACCCAAACCCAATGTTTCCCTAGGATGTCGAGGTCAAGTTCCGCCTCCGCACCCGCTTTTAATCACAACCAGGCCGCGCCGGCGACGGTGAATTTGTTGGCCTTGCGGCGGATTTCGTGGAGACTGGCGCGAGGTTTTTGACCATGAATTCCACGACGCGCGTTGTTCACGATTTGCACGCCGGTCTGCACAAGGCCCTCGGTCGACGTTTGAAGGTCTGTGAGTCCGCACCGGCGTCCGCGCTGCGGGAAACGGGGCCCATCCAGCGCGCCGGTACCTGCACACTCGACAACGGGCTGGAGGCGGAATTTTACGGGTTGCCGGAAACGGAGATCACCTATTCCTGGAACGACGCGAGTTACTTTCGCCTGAAGCACACTTACGCGGTCGGCGACCAAGGCCAGGTTTTCCTGAAGGACGGAAGCTTTTTCCTGCCGTGCATTCATCCACAGGAAAATCTCCTCAAGATCATGAAGATCCGGCGGCCCGTGAAGTCGCTGGCCAAAAAAATCAAAGGCCCCGTTTTTCATCTCACCGGGCGCAACCACGAAAATCGCGGGCACTTTCTCCTGCAACATCTGCCGCGCATCCTCGCCGCGCGCGCCTTGCTCGCGCGGATCGGCGACTACCGGATTCTCGTCGCGCCCGGCCACAGTCGCTGGCAAAAAACATTGCTGGATATGGTCGGATTCGATCCCGGCCGGGTCATCGAAGGAACCCAGGGGACGCTGGAAATCGACGATTTGATTTTCGTGCCCCAACTTTACGGCTCGAACGCGCTCGTCGCGCCGGATTTGTGCCGCCTGATTCGGGACGGCGCCGCGGCGCTGCCGCTCGAGCGACCGGATGGCCCGTCGATTTTCATCTCGCGCCAGGATGCGCCGGACAAGCGGCTCGAGAACGAGCCAGCCATTGTCGCGATTGCCCGTGAGATTCTGGGCGATTTGGAAGTCATCGAGTTACGGAAATTTTCGCAAAAGGAGCAGATTGCCAAATACCGGCAAGCCCCGGTGATCTTGGGGCCGATCGGCCAGGGACTCTGCAACGTAGTGTTCACGAGCGGCCGGCTCCTCGTCGCGCTCAAGCCCGGGCAGACGACGGACGACTTCATCGCGCCCGGCCACACCACGCACACCGCGCTCGTCTGTGGCAACCACGCCATCAATCTTTTTTCCAACGTGCCCGCGCCCAGCCAGGGCAACTGGAGTTTTCCCGAGGCGCGTTTCCGGCGGCAGTTGACTGAGTTGTTGAAGTCGCCCCGGCTGAAGGGAATTGTCAGGTTTTTGAAATAGTCATTGCGGAACGGAGGCGGTTTGCTTTCCTGAAAGACTGCTTGCACAAGGGCGGGGCCAAAATTAACCTCCGCGTTCAGTTGCGGCGGCCGGGATATTCACCGCGCCCGATAGGCGCGCAACCGCAAAAGCATGATGCACGAATCGTTTTACCGCTCCCTTTACCTGATCCGCCGGGTCGAGGAGGAGGCCGCGCGAATTTATCCGACCGACAAGATCCGGAGTCCCATGCATCTGTCCATCGGGCAGGAAGCGGTTTCCGTCGGTGTCTGCCAGGCGCTGGGTGCGGACGACATTGTTTTCGGCAGCTACCGCAATCACGCCCTCTATCTGGCAAAGGGCGGCGACTTGAAGAGAATGGTCGCCGAACTTTATGGCAAGGTCACCGGCTGCGCGCACGGCAAAGGCGGCTCGATGCATCTCATCGACGCAGCGGCGGGGGTCATGGGCGCTTCAGCCATCGTGGCTTCGACGATTCCGCAGGCGGTGGGTTATGCGCTGGCACTGAAATACCAAAAACGCCGCGCGATCGTGGTGAGCTTTTTTGGCGATGGCGCGGTGGAAGAGGGGGCGTTTCACGAGAGTTTGAATTTTGCCGCCGTGAAAAAGCTGCCGATCCTGTTTATTTGCGAGAATAACCTTTATGCCATTCATGCGCCGCTGCTGACCCGGCAGCCTTCGCTCAACATTTGTGATCGCGCCGCGGCGTACGGAATTCCCACCGCGCGGCTGGATGGCAAAGACATTTTCGATCTGCACCAAAACGTCAGCGAAGCCGTCCGGGCCATCCGTGAACCCGGCGGCGGGCCGCGCTTTTTCGAGTGTCTGACGTATCGCTGGCGGGAGCACGTTGGCATCGACGAGGATTTTAATTCGGGCTACCGTTCGCGCGCGGAACTGCAACCGTGGCTCGAGCACGACGCCCTGAAGCAATGCGCCGGCCGGTTGGGCGCGGAGCGGCGTGGGGAGATTGAGGCGGAGATCGAGCGGGACATTGCCGCGAGTTTCGCCTTTGCGGAGGCGAGCGAGTTTCCGGTGCCGGCGGCGTTGCAGGCGGATGTGTTCAAGGAGTGAAAAATAAATGGAGCGACTGCTGACGTACTCACAAGCGATTTTGGAAGCGACCGAGCAGGAAATGCGGCGCGATCCGGCGGTGTTCGTCTATGGCCTGGGGGTGGATGATCACAAGGGGATTTACGGCACCACGCTGGGCTTGGTCGAAAAATTCGGTGCGGAACGCGTATTCGACACGCCGCTTTCCGAGGACGCCATGACCGGCGTGGGCATCGGCGCGGCGCAGGCGGGACTGCGGCCGATTCACGTGCACATTCGCATGGATTTCTTGCTGCTCGCGATGAACCAACTCGTGAACATCGCGGCCAAGAGCCATTACATGTATGGCGGCGCGGTCTCGGTGCCGCTCGTCATTCGCGCGATCATCGGCCGGAGTTGGGGCCAGGGCGCGCAGCATTCACAGGCGCTCCATTCGTTGTTCATGCATATTCCCGGCCTGCGTGTGGTCGCGCCCACGACGCCGTACGACGCGAAAGGTTGTTTGATTCAGAGCATTCGCGACAACAACCCGGTTATATTTGTGGAACACCGGATGTTGCACTTTCTCAAAGGGCATGTCCCGGAAGAGACCTACACCGTTCCTTTCGGGAAGGCACGGGTGCTGGCGCCAGGCGACGACATCACGCTCGTTGGGATTTCCTACATGGCGGTGGAGTGCCTGCGCGCGCGCAAGTATCTGGCGGAAGTTGGGATCAGCGCGGAGGTGATTGATCCAGTGTCGCTGAGTCCGCTGGATGCGGAGACCATCGCGGCGTCCGTGCGCAAGACGGGGCGGCTGCTGGTGGCGGACAACGCGTGGCTGGCGTGCGGGGCGAGCGCCGAGATCATTACGCGCGTCATGGAATGTCTCGGCGGAAAATGTGAATTCCAGGCCCAGCGTCTCGGCTTCGAGGCGGTGACCTGTCCGCCCACGAAGATCCTGGAGGATCTTTTCTATCCCAGCCCGGAAAAAATTGCGGCCGTCGCGCACGACCTGATCCGGGAAAAAGCCGGCCACTGGATGCCCGCCGCGGCGGCCAAGCCGGAGATCATCGAGTTCAAAGGGCCGTTTTAGAAGAGCACGGGGCGCGGCGATTCGTCGCCACCGAATTTTGTCGCCATGACCAACCACGAAATACTGATGGCGGATGCCCGGCGTGTGTGTGGGCAGTTGGATTTGTCCGGGCTGCGCGAGGCGAGGATTTTGATCACCGGCGCCTCTGGGTTGATCGGCACGGCGATGCTCGCCACGGTGGCAAACCTGCGCGCTTCTGGAATGGAACTGGAGATGGTCGCGCAGATTCTCTCGCCCGCCACGCCGGAGTTAGCCGAACTGGTCGCACTGGCGGGCGGCGAGCTTCTCCGCAGCAATCTGGCGCGAACCGACGACTGCGCCCAACTCCCCGAGAGCGACATCATCATTCACGCGGCCGGGTATGGGCAGCCCGGATTGTTTATGGCCGATCCCTTGACGGCGTTGCGGCTGAACACGGTGGCCACTAGCGCGCTGTTGGATTGTTTGTCCCCGGGCGGCCGGTTGCTCTTCGCCAGTTCAAGTGAAGTTTATCAAGGTCTGGACAAAGCCGAGGTGTCGGAAACCGACATCGGCTGCACGACGCCCGAGCATCCGCGCGCGTGCTACATCGAAGGCAAGCGCGGCGGCGAAGCGTTGTGCCATGCCTTCCGCGCGCACGGCGGTCGGGCCGTGGCGGCGCGCATCTCCCACACGTACGGGCCGGGCACGCGTCCCGGGGATAAGCGGGCCTTGAACGCGTTCATTCAAATGGCGCTGACGCGGGGAGAAATTGAACTGCTCGACGCGGGCGA
>JAYUBJ010000491.1:0-4358 GCA_043740915.1 Verrucomicrobiota bacterium | reverse complement strand
GATCGGCTGCGGCGACTGGTCGCTCCTCTTCGACCCGCAGGTAAAGTGGGACATCTGGCTGGGTCGAATCGCACTCCTGATCGTGCTTGTCCACGTGTTGCTTGCGAGTTTTCGCTGCATCATCAAGCTGAACTACGAAACGTGGCGCTTCGTTCACAATGTGAGCGCGGTGCTGATTCTCCCGCTCGGCTTTTTCCATGGCTGGAACGCGGGCGGTGATCTTCAGCTTGCATGGATGAAAGCGCTCTGGGCCTTGCTTCTGGTCGTGGCGGTCGCCAGCTATTTCTGGAATCGGGTCGTGCGGACCATTCTGCTCCGGCGAAATCCTTACAAAGTGACGGAGGTTCGTGAAGAGGCCGAAGGTGTCTGGACGATTAAACTCGCCGCGCTTGAAGGCGTTCGTCACTTCGACTATCTGCCCGGACAGTTCCACTTCCTCACCTTCCAGCGTGCGCCGAACCTGCCGGTGGAAGAACATCCTTGGACCCTCTCTTCGAGTCCGACGGAAGCGGGTGTGCTCTGCTCGACGATCAAGGAATCCGGCGACTTCACCGCGTCCATCGGCAAAACAAAACCCGGCGACACGGCGCTCGTGTACGGGCCGTTCGGACGCTTCTCTTATGCGCTGCATCCCGGTGAACGCGAGCTTGTTTTCATCGCGGGCGGCATCGGCATTACGCCGCTCATGAGCATGCTCCGGCACATCCGCGACACGGGGGCGGAACGCACCGTGACGCTGCTCAACGCCAACACCAACGAGCGCGACATCGTTTTCCGCGACGAACTTGACGCGATGGAACGCGACGGCGTGGCGGGACTGAAGATGGTGCATGTGCTGAACAATCCTTCAGACGAATGGAAGGGCGAGCGCGGACGGCTTGACGAAGAAAAGATCAAACGATGCGCCGGTCCGGAACTGGCGCGGCGCGCGTTTTACGTGTGCGCGCCGCCAGCGCTCATGCGGCAAACCATTCAGACCTTGCGCAAAGCCCGTGTTCCCTCTGCGCACATCCATTTCGAGCGCTTCAACCTTTGACCCGAATGCCCATGCAGCCTTTACTCAATCTCAGGTCATTTCTGGCGGTGCTGCTGATTTTGATTCTGCCTGGCTCACTCCTCGTTGCGTATTTTCGCGACTACTCGCCCGTGGCCGGCGGTCACGTGCATAGCGAAATGGGAAAGGCTGGCGACGCTGCCATGAATAAGGGGGGCGACATGAGTGCGGCGAAACCAAGCGGTGACAGTAACGCGCCAAGGGGGCACGACAGTATGGCTCACTCCTCGACAGCGCATTCGCAGCCATCACTAGGACAAGGGCAACAAAAGCACGGCGCGGATTCGGCACAGGAGCAACTCAGCATGACCATATCCGGAGCGCGGCCCGGCATTCCCGGCGCATCGCATCTTTATCACTTAGGCGCAACCGGCTTTTTCCTCGACCACCCGCGGCACATTGTGCTGAGCACCGAGCAGCAGAAGAAGCTCAATCAAATCAAAGAACAGGTGGCACTGAACAGGGCGAGCGCCGACCGAAGCGTGCAGGAAGCTGAGCAGCGATTGTGGAAACTTACCGGTGCCGGCCAGCCGGATGCCGCGCAAATCGAAACAAAAGTCCGGGAAATCGGGAAGCTCCGCACCGACCAACGCCTAGCCTTCATCCACTCGGTGGGCGAAGCAGCCAAAGTGCTCACGGATGAACAGACGACAATTCTTCTCGGGACCGCAACGCCTGGGAACAACCCCACAACAAAACCCGCCGCAGAACCCGCGCACCAACACAAACCATAAACATCCGATGCGGAGGCTCCGCATCATCAACAAAGGAAGAAACAAAACCATGAAGAAGAATGAAACCAGTCAAACGGGCCGCCACTCACAGGCGCACAGCCACACTCACAAAGTTCCCTTGTCCTGCCACGCGCCGAAGGCGAAGGCAGTGTTCGTCGCGGGCACAATTAATGATTGGAAGCCGAATTCCCCGCCAATGCACCACCACCTGCCCGACAGCGAGTGGACTGTCACGCTGCCGCTGGCGCCGGGCCGCCACGAATACAAGTTCGTAGTCGATGGGCAATGGTGCTGTGAACCCGGTGCCAAGGATGAAACGCAAGACCGTCCCGATTGCTGTTCCAATCCCTTCGGCACGATGAACCGCGTATTGGAAGTGAGTTGAGCATGGACGCTGCCGAAACCAAACCTCCGTGCATGCATGCCGGCGCGGCCCGCAAAATTGGAGAGCTGAAATGACCAACGAATTCCTAGCCTACTTCTCGATGGAAATTGCCCTGGAACCGGGAATGCCGACCTACAGTGGCGGCTTGGGCGTGCTCGCGGGTGACACGATTCGCTCCGCCGCCGACCTCAAGGTGCCGATGGTCGCGGTGACGCTGTTGCATCGGCAAGGCTACTTCCGGCAGCGGCTCGACCCAACCGGCTGGCAGACCGAGGACGCGGTCGCATGGGACGTGCAAAAGTTCTGCCGGGAATTGCCGGCGCGCGTGCAGGTGAGCATCGAAGGCCGAACGGTTCACTTGCGCGCCTGGCAATACACGGTCAAAGGGATCAGCGGGCACGAAGTGCCAGTGGTGCTGTTGGATGCCGACCTACCCGAGAACTCCGAATGGGATCGCGCGCTCACGCATCATCTCTACGGGGGAGATTTCCACTACCGGCTTTGCCAGGAAATCATCCTTGGCATGGGAGGTGTGCGGATGCTCCGCGCCCTGGATTATCACGACGTGCGCCGGTTCCACATGAACGAAGGCCACGCCGCGTTGCTCGGACTGGAGTTGCTCGACGAACGGGCGCGCTGGTTCAAACGCGCCGCGTTCAACGAAGAGGATGTGCAGGCCGTGCGCGCCCAGTGCGTTTTCACCACGCACACGCCCGTCCCGGCCGGCCACGACAAGTTTCCGCTCGACCATGTCGCCCGCGTTCTCGGGCGTTCCGATGTGTTCACCATGCACGAGGTGTTCTGCTGCGACGGCGAGTTAAACATGACCTATCTCGCACTCAATCTGAGTCACTACGTCAACGGTGTCGCCAAGAAGCACGGCGAGGTATCCCGTCAGATGCTAACGCCGCACGACAGCACCCATCACTACCAAATTGATTCCATCACCAACGGCGTCCATCTGGCCACGTGGGCGTCACCGTCGTTCGCGGCACTTTTCGACCGCCATGTCCCTGGCTGGCGGGCAGACAACGCCCGCTTGCGGACGGCTCTTAACATACCCAAGGAAGAGGTGTGGCAGGCGCACCAAGCGGCCAAGATGCGGGCCATTGAAGAAGTCAATCGACGGACGAACGCGAACTTTGACCTGGAGACATTCACCATCGGTTTCGCCCGTCGAGCCACTTCTTACAAACGTGCCGAGTTGCTCATCACGGATCTGTCGAAACTGAAAGAGATTGCGTCCCGCGCGGGTCACTTGCAAATCATCTACAGCGGCAAAGCGCATCCCGGGGACGACGCAGGAAAGAGAACCATCCGGCAAATCATACAGACGCGCAACTCACTCGGCCCGGAGGTGCGCATCGTTTACCTGGAGAACTACGACTGGGAGCTGGGATCCCTCCTCACCGCCGGCGTGGACGTGTGGCTCAACACCCCGCTGCCGCCGATGGAGGCCAGCGGCACCAGCGGAATGAAGGCCGCGTTGAACGGCGTGCCCAGTCTCAGTGTGCTCGACGGCTGGTGGATTGAGGGCTGCGTCGAAGGCATCACCGGCTGGGCCATAGACGGCGGGACGCCAGGCGCGCAACCTGAGAACCACACCCCCCAAGATGCCGCCTCGCTCTATCGCCAACTGGAGCATGTCGTCGTCCCGCTCTACTACGGGAACCGCGATCGATTCATTGAGGTGATGCGCCACGCCATCGAACTCAACGCATCGCAGTTCAACACTCAGAGGATGGTTCAGGAATACATCGCGAAAGCCTATTTATAGAACACATGACAGGAATCAGTTGGGAAATCAGCAATTGTTGTGACCTGTGAAAAAGAACCACACCTCTTCGGGAAACCCGCATCGTCTTCCATTTCTGTGGCAAGAGGGGTGGGAGGGAAAGATTTTCAGGTGGAGGTCGCTGCATCAAATCAACCCCCAAAAACGGTATGAACAAATCAAGCGAAAGCAAAAGCGCGGGCAGCCGAGTCAGCGCAGCGTTGCGCGGCATTATCTGCCTGCTGGTCGGACTGCTCTGGGTGCCGGGTGCGACCGCGCAATCGCCCGAGGAGCACGCCAGCCATCATCCCGGTCAGGCGGGCGGCGCGGCTCCGGGGATGGGAGCAATGCCCGCCGCCGGTGGCAGCCCAACGCCCGGCGGCAGGGGCGGAATGATGGAAGGGATGGGCG
>JAYUBJ010000490.1:0-4361 GCA_043740915.1 Verrucomicrobiota bacterium | reverse complement strand
TTCTATATTTTCCAACGTCAGCAAACCGTCGAGCCGCGCGTCGTCCACTGTTGGGGACACGCCTCAAGCATTGACCTCGTGCATTGGGAACATCATCCAACCGCGCTGGACGTGGCTCCGGGTGATCCGGACCGGGGCATTTTCTCGGGCAACGCCTTCATCACCAAGGAAGGTGTTCCGCTCATCCTTTATCATGGCGTGAATGCCGGCAATTGCATCGCCATTGCACAGGACGACCAGTTGATCCGCTGGAAGAAATCACCGACGAACCCCATCGTGGCCATGCCGAAAAAGGGCGAGCCTGATTTCGGCAAATATGACTCGTGGGATCCGCATGGTTGGCTCGAAGGCGACACCTACTATGCCATCTTTGGCGGCAATCCCGGCACCGGCGCCAACCCTGCGCTCTTCAAAGGCCCCGCGATGACGCAGCTAAAATATGTCAGCCGGTTTCTCGATAACGACCGTTGGAGCCAGCGGGGCGAGGATGTCTCGTGCCCGGATTTTTTCAAGATCGGAAACCAGAACATGCTGCTTTGCATCAGTCATATGCGCGGCGCGCGTTATTTCCTCGGTCGCTGGGAAAACGAGCATTTCATCGCCACGGCGCACGCCCGCATGAACTGGCCCGGTGGCGCGTTCTTCGCCCCGGAAACACTGCTCGACGACAAAGGCCGTCGCATTGTTTGGGCCTGGTGCCTGGACGAACGTCCGCAGTCAACACGCATCGCCAGCGGTTGGAGCGGCGTGATGAGCCTGCCGCGCGTGCTCACGCTCGGCGGCGACGGCGTGCTTCAGATCGAACCCGTGGAAGAACTGAAACAACTCCGCTTCAATAAACGCACGCACCCGAATCTCACCGTCAAAGCCGATGCCGAACTGCCGCTCGATGACATCCGGGGAGACGGTATGGAACTGGCGATTGAAATGCAGCCGGATGGCGCGCGCGAGTTTGGCGTCAAAGTCCGCCGCAGCCCGGATGGCGCGGAGGAAACAGGGATCACTTACAACCCGCAATCCGGCGTGCTGAAGATTGACCTTGGCAAGTCCACGCTTGACCCGGCCATTCGCTACCGCAGTTGGTGTCTGTTCAAACCCGAGGATGCCGCCGATGCCAATCAACGGATGCTCAGTCAGGAAGCGCCCCTCGTGTTGCAGCCCGGCGAGCCCTTGCGCCTGCGCATTTTCCTCGACCGCTCGATGCTCGAAGTCTTCGCCAACGGTCGCCAGTGCCTGACGCAACGCCTCTGGCCCACGCGGGTTGATGCGCTCGGCGTCTCGCTCTTCAGCCGTGGCGGGAAGACCGCAGTGAAGTTGCTCGAAGCATGGGAGATGGCGGCGTCCAAGCCGGATTAGAGCGCGACTAGAATGCGGACATGAAGACGCCAGACAACAACGAAGTGCCGCCGCCATCAACCCAGCCTCGCAACGCAGTTTTCGGAAGTTCCTTGTAGAATTACTCCCTGCGCCATACAAATCCATCAACCAAACCGTGATTCGTTTCCCATGAAAACAACGCCACTCGCCCTCGTCGCCTGGACGCTTGCACTCTTGACCGGCTGCGACAAACCCGCCGCCACTTCGAACTCGCCGTCCGCCACGCCGCCCGCCGCGGCCAAGGTGAAGGGCACGATCGGGGTCTCGCTCCTCACGCTCGACAACCCGTTCTTCAAAGTGATCGGCGACAACATTACTGCCGAGGGAAAGAAACGTGGATACGAAACCATCGTCGTGAGCGGCGACAAGGACGTGGCCAAGCAGGGCAATCAGATCAAGGATTTTATCGTCAAAAAGGTCAGCGCCATCGTGCTGAGTCCATGTGATTCCAAGGCAATCATCCCCGTGATCCAGGAAGCCAATGCGGCGGGCATTCCAGTCTTCACGGTGGACATCCCATGCAACGAACCCGGCGTGAAAATCGTGACGCAGATTGCCACCGACAATTACGGCGGGGGCAAAGAGGCGGCGGTGGCGATGATCGAGGCGCTGGGCGAAGCGGGCGGCAAGGTGGCCGTGCTGCATTTCAAACAGGCCGAGTCGTGCATTCTCCGCGTGAAAGGATTTCGCGAAGTCATCACCGCCCATAATGCCAGCGGCAAGGCCAAGGTCGAGATCGTCACCGAATTGGAAAGCGGCGGCGCGAAGGATGTGGGCTTCAAAGCCGCCGAGGACGCGCTCCAGGCGCACGCGGATTTGCGTGGCATCTTTGCGATCAACGATCCGGCGGCGCTCGGCGCGCGCGCGGCGCTCGAAAAGGCGGGCAAGACGAAACAGATCTTGATCGTTGGCTTCGACGGCCAACCCGAAGGCAAGCAGGCGATCAAGGACGGAAAGATTTACGCCGACCCAATCCAGTTCCCGGACAAGATGGGCGTCCAGATTGTCGAGGCAATCATTCGTCATTCGAAGGGCGAGACGTTGCCGCCCCAGATGCTCATCCCCACCCGCCTCTACCGCAAGGCCGACGCGCAGAAGGATCCGGAACTCAAGTAGCGCATCCACATCATGAGCGAAGGAAAATTTCTCCGCGAACTCGTCGGTTCCATGTCGCAAGGCGCGGCGGGTAATCCCACCGTGGTCATGATCGAGGCGGCCTTCGCGCACCACCATCTGCACTGGCGCTACGTCAACATGGAGGTGACGCCGGACGACCTCGGCGCCGCCGTTCGCGGGGCGCGGGCGATGGGTTTCCGTGGTTTCAATTGCAGCCTCCCGCACAAAGTCACCGTGATTCCACACCTCGACGGTTTGGGCGAATCCGCAGCGGTGATGGGCGCGGTGAATTGCGTGGTCCGGCGGGGAAATCAACTCATCGGCGAGAACACCGATGGCAAGGGTTTTCTCAAGTCGCTCCTTTCGATCACCGAACCGAAGGGGAAATCAGTGGTGCTCATTGGCGCCGGCGGCGCGGCGCGGGCGATCACGGTGGAACTCGGGTTGGCCGGGGTGAAACGGATCACGGTGGTGAACCGGTCCGAGGAGCGTGGGGCGGAATTGGTCGAGCTGCTGCGCGGCAAGTTGCACCTCGAGACCGAACTGGTTGTCTGGCGTGGCGACTACGGAGTGCCGGCTGGGACGGACATGGTGATCAACGCTACTTCGATTGGCCTCTACGACGCGGCCGCGCGGCTCGCTTTGGACGTGAGCACGCTGCAGCCCGGAATGGTCGTGGCCGATGTGGTTTTCAATCCACCCCGAACCCGCTTGCTGCGAGATGCCGAGGCGCGTGGCTGCCGGCCGCTCGATGGCTTGGGCATGCTCGTGAACCAGGGCGTGGTCGGCATCCAATATTGGACCGGCATTGACCCGGACACCTCCGTGATGCGCAAGGCTCTCGAAACTGCGTTGGGCCTTCGGTCGGTCGGGGAAGTGGGTGGCACGGGCGACCAGCCCGTCCCCGGTGGCAACCTGCCGCCGAATACCCCAACAGATTAGCAGCGCACTGAAACAGGCTGGAAGCCCGTTCCACTCTGATTGGTTTTTCCCTATAGTTGCTGATGAACACCACCCCGCCGCTCCTCGAGATGCGCGGGATCGTGAAGTCATTTCCCGGCGTGCAGGCGTTGCGCGGGGTGAATCTTACGCTGCGATCCGGCGAAGTGCTGGCCTTGCTTGGTGAGAACGGTGCGGGCAAGAGCACGCTCATGAAGGTGCTCGGTGGCGCGCATCGCGCGGACGAAGGAGTGATCGAGATCGACGGGCGCGAAACTCTGTTTCGTTTTCCCGAGGATTCACGGCAGGCAGGCATCGCCGTGATCTACCAGGAGTTCAACCTCGTGCCCGGCCTGACCGCCTGTGAAAATATTTTTCTCGGCCGGGAGGTGACGCACGCGGGCTTCGTGGCGCAAAAGGAAGAACGGGAACGCGCCGCCAAATTATTCAAACGTCTCGGCATCGAGATGGATCTCGATGCACCATGCCGACGGCTCACCACCGCCCAGCAGCAACTCGTCGAAATTGCCAAGGCCCTCACCTTCGACGCTCGCATCATCGTCATGGACGAACCCAGCGCCGCGCTCACGTCGCACGAAGTGGCGCGGCTGTTCGACATCATCCGCGAACTTAAGCGCCAGGGCATCGGTGTCATCTACATCAGTCATCGGTTGGACGAAGTGTTCACCATTGCCGATCGCGTGACGGTTCTGCGCGATGGAAAAAATGTGGGCGAACGGCCCATCCATCAAATCACACGCAACGAGATGATTGAACTGATGGTGGGCCGCGAATTGAAGGACGAGTTTCCGCCGCGCGCCGTGGCGATCGGCGCACCCCGTTTGGAAGTCACGGGCTTGAAGCGCGGCCGCGCGGTGCGCGATGTCTCGTTCGCCGTGCATCGCGGAGAAATCCTGGCGCTCACCGGA
>JAYUBJ010000489.1:0-13660 GCA_043740915.1 Verrucomicrobiota bacterium | reverse complement strand
CGAGTTCCTCGTTGGTTCGGAATTTCGCCATCTGCTCGGCGTTCACGGATTTTTCCAGCATGCCGGTGTACAGGTCCTTGAGCTGGATGCGGTCGGTCTCGTAATCCTCGGCGGGCAGGCCGAGGGCGTCGGCCTTGATGCGAAGGTTGATGTCCTTGGTGACGAGCACGGTGGCCACTTTCGGCTCGGACTGCTGCACGTGGAGCGCCAGCGCGACGATGCGGCTGTCCACGGTGTTGCTGCCGATGGTGAGCGCGGCGCTGCCGTTTTTGGTGTTGAAGATGATGCGCAACCGTCCGCCGTTGGAAAGCGTCACGCCTTCGCTGAGGTGGCCCTGACTGCGCAGGCCGTCGAGCATGCGCGAAACCGCGCGGGCGTTCTGGCCCAGCTCGCTCGACTCGCGCTTGAAGCGGTCGATCTCCTCAATCACCTCGATGGGGATGAGGACGTGGTTTTCCTTGAAGTTGAGGACGGAGTTGGGGTCGTGGAGGAGAACGTTCGTGTCGAGGATGTAGTTCTTCACAGTTAATAATTATCGAGGCAAAATAATGGAGGAGGGCTGCGGGACGCAGGGTTGAATTTTTTTCATTTCATAATTTTCGCCATGCGCGCGTGCCAGTCTTTCAGGCGCGTGTGCGCCGCCGGCAGTTCGTAATGGCCGGAGAAAAGGAAGTTGCCGAGCATGCCATGGAGGTCGAAGTCCACGAAGTGCGGTCGCGCGCCAAGCAGAAACGGTTTGCCGGCCAGCATTTGCTCAAGCGGCAGGAGGCGGCGGCCCAACTCCTCGAGCATGGGCTGCTGCTGGCCGCGCCACGCGTCGAGACAGCCGCGGCCGAATTTGCGCTCTTTGTGGCGGAGGAACGCGAGGCGGTCGGATTTCGGCACGATTTCCGTCCAGTAAATGTCGTTGAGCCGGAAACCCAGGTCCTCAATCTCGCTTTCGAGGTAGCGCCAGACGATCGTTTGCAGGCCGCGCAGTTCGTCCGGGAAGAGGCCAAGCTGGAGTCTATTGTCGAGATACTTGGCGATCACTTGCGAATGTTCGTCGGTTTCGAAGATCACCGCGCGCCCATCGCGCAGGATCGGCACCTGGTAATAGCGTTCCCGCGTGAGTTTCCAGACGAGCGAGTGGTCACCGCTGGGGATGTTGGTGACCCGGAAACGGATGCCAGAATATTCCAAGATGCGCCGTTGCACGATGCAGAACGGACTCCACGGAAACTGGATTAGTTCGATCATGGCTGAAAGGCGAAGTTGGCAAACATGTTTCTGCTCGGCACAGGTTCAATTTAGGTTCCGTCCATCGTGCTGACAAGCGGAAGTTTGGCGGGTGCCCATCATTTAACTCCCGCCAGCCGCTCGCGCCAGATCTGGTAGAGCAGCACCGTGGCCTGCACGTCGCGCAAACAATACTCGGCGATCTCCCGGTAGCGGCCCGCGGCAAGCAGGGTGTTCACGTCGAGCCCGGTCACGCCCTGGCTCTTGGGGGATTCGATGCCGAAGGCCTTGCAGTAAAAATCCAGGTTGAACTTCCGCGCCGCGCCTTCGCGTCCGCTGACATTGTAAAAGGTGAGCTGCTCGGCGAGATCGCAATGCGGCTCGGTGGCGAAGCGGTAGCCGAGCCAGTCCTTGCGCGTGATCGGCACGTTGAGCAGCGCCGAGCGAAGGTAGATGAACGGCACATCAAAGCCGCGCCCGTTGAAGGTCACAATCGAGTCGTAGTGCTTCGCCACATCCCAGAACGCCGTGAGCAGTTCCACTTCGTCCGCGCACGGCACGAATTCCACCGGGCCGGCGTCGCCAGCGTTCTCCTCGAAATCATCCGACGTGAACAGCACCTGGCCGCGCGCGGTCTCGGCGTTGAGCATGGCGATGCAGACGACCTGGGCGGTAAACGGCCAGAGATTGAACTGTTGGTGGATCTCCGCGCGCCGCGTCGCGCGCGCCGCCTCGTCGGGCTGTTTGTGCGCATCGCGGAAGAGATACTCTTGTTGCGCCTCATCGAAGGTCTCGAGCGGGAGTTGCGAGGTCTCGATATCGAAAACCAGTTTGGCCATGCCGCATTAATGATAAAAAGAAACCGGGATGGAAGCTCCAAAATTGTTCGGAGCCGGCCATCCCGGTAACGAAGCTGAACTTACTTTTTCTTTTTCGCAGCGGGCTTCTTCGCGGCAGGTTTCTTTTTTGCGGCCATGTTGTCTCACCTTCTTTCGGTGCGCAGTTGGCGCGGTTGTAATTTAGTGACAGGCCGATTCGTAGCAAACACGGCGGCCACTGGCGAGTGATTTGTTGCAAAACCTTTGGACGGTTTTTTCGCCCAGAGATTTTTTTCGACCCGCCCCCTTCTTTTCGCTATCGTCCTCGCGATGTCCACCGAGACGCAACTCACGCCCATGATGGCGCAGTATCGCCGCATTAAAAGTGATCTGCCCCAGGATGCCCTGCTGCTCTTTCGGCTCGGCGACTTTTACGAAATGTTCTTCGAGGATGCCATCGCCGGCGCGCAACTCCTCAACGTGGCGCTCACCCAGCGCGGCACCATTCCGATGTGCGGCATCCCCTTCCATGCGGCGAACAACTACATCGCGCGCATCCTCCGCGCCGGCCGCAAGGTCGCCATCTGCGACCAGATGGAGGACGCGCGCCCCGGCCAGCTCGTGAAACGCGAAGTCACGCAAATCCTTTCCCCCGGCACGCACTTCGACGAACGGATGCTCACGGCGGAACGGAATAATTTTCTCGCCGCGCTCCACGCGGTTGGCCGGACGTTCGGCCTTGCCCTCGTTGACCTGACCACCGGCGATTTCAAAACCACGGAAATTGAGGGCGAAGCCGCGCTGCTCGCCGAATTGGAACGGCTGCGCCCGGCGGAGATTATCTTTCCCAGCGAAGCGCAATCACTGCGCGCGCTGCTGCAGAATTCTTTCCGCATCCTCATCGGTCACGATGACTGGGTGTTCGCGGCGGAAACGGCGGTGTTCACCGTGCGCGAACATTTCCAGGTCGCGTCGCTCGATGGCTTCGGGCTCAAGGACCGCATTGCCGCCATCGGCGCGGCGGGCGCCGCGCTGCACTATCTTAGCCAGCACTTGCGCCGCGACGTGAAGCATCTCACGCGGCTGTCGTTCTATCAGTGCAGCGACTTCCTTGTGCTCGACGCCACCTCGTTGCGGAATCTGGAAATCCTGGAACCGATGCAGCGCGAGGCGCCGAGGAATGCTTCGCTCTACGGCGCGCTGCACCGCACGGTCACGCCCATGGGTGCGCGACGTTTGCGCGACTGGCTCACGCAACCGCTCGCGGCGGTCGAGGCGATCCGCCAACGGCAGGCCGCAGTGCAAACGTGGCTGGAAAATTCTTCGGCGCTCGAACAGATTCGCGCGCGGCTCGCCGACGTGCGCGACCTGGAGCGGACGATCAGCCGCCTGAGTGTCGGCACCGGCAACGCCCGTGACTTGGGCGCGCTGCGGTTGGCGCTCGAGCAAATTCCGGCGCTGCGAGCGACGCTCGCCAACGTAGGACAGGCGTCGCGCCTGTCTTCTTCAGCTCCGAACGAATTTTCCACCCTGACCAAAACCGTGGAAGATGGGGAGACCGGCGCGACGCCCGTCCTACTCGAGGAACTTTGCGCCCAACTCACCGAGCTGCCGGCGCTCGTCGAGTTGATTGCGCGTGCCATCGTGGAGGAACCGCCCATGGCGTTGAAGGAAGGCGGATTGATCCGCGACGGTTTTGCGCCCGCGCTCGACGAACTGCGCCAGGCGCAACGCGGCGGCAAGGATTGGATCGCGAAATTGCAGCAGGATGAAATCGAGCGCACGGGCATTGCATCGTTGAAGGTGCGGTTCAACTCCGTCTTCGGTTATTACATCGAGGTCACGCGGGCGAATCTCGACAAGGTGCCGCCGCAATACATCCGCAAGCAGACCATTGCCAACGGCGAACGGTTCATCACGCCAGAGTTGAAGGAAATGGAGGGGAAGATTCTCGGCGCGGAAGAGCGCAGTGTAAAATTGGAATACGAACTTTTTCTCAAGGTGCGCGAGGAAGTCATCGGGTGCCTCCCGCAGATCCAGCAGACCGCGGGCGCGTTGGCGCAAATCGATGTGCTGGCGTGTTTCGCGGAAACCGCGCGGCGGTTCAACTATTGCCGGCCGGAAGTGGGCGATGAAGGCCGGCTGCTCATCCGGGACGGCCGTCATCCCGTGTTGGATCAGGCGCTGATCGAGGAACGTTTTGTGCCGAATGACACGGAGCTTTCCGGTAGGATAGGCGTCGCGCCTGTCTCCAACTCAAGTCCCGGAGCCGGCCCGCCTCAAGGCGGAGATGCTTCAGATGGAGACCGGCGCGACGCCTGTCCTACGGGGACGCAAATCGCGCTCATCACCGGGCCGAACATGGCGGGCAAGAGCACGTACATCCGGCAGGTCGCGCTGCTCACGCTCCTCGCGCATACGGGGAGTTTCATTCCCGCCGCGTCGGCGCGGATTGATCTCGTGGATCGGATCTTCACGCGCATCGGCGCAAGCGATGATCTTGCGCGCGGGCAGAGCACGTTCATGGTGGAGATGAGCGAGACGGCGAACATCCTCAACAACGCCACGCCGCGCAGCCTCATCATCCTCGACGAGATTGGGCGCGGCACGAGCACGTTCGATGGCTTGAGCCTCGCGTGGAGCATTGTCGAGCACCTGCACAACTCGACCGGCGCGAAGACGCTGTTCGCCACGCACTATCACGAGTTGACCGAACTCGCGGGCCGTCTGCCGCGCGTGAAGAATTTCAATGTGGCCGTGCGCGAATGGAATGATCAGATCATCTTCCTGCGGAAAATCGTGGCGGGCGGCACCGACAAGAGCTACGGCATCCAGGTGGCGCGCCTCGCGGGCGTGCCCAAGCCGATTCTGGAACGCGCGAAGGAAATTCTGCGGAATCTGGAAGAAAGCGAACTCACGCCCGAAGGCAACGTTCGGCAAACCGCGCGCCACCGGGCCGAGCGCGACAAGCTCAAACAACTCGCCCCACCGCCGCAGATGGATTTGTTTGGGTGAACCAACCATTACAACATGGGGATGACACATGCCAACCACGAGAGTTGAACAAAGCTTTTACCCAAACGGAAAGCTGGAGAGTGAAGTCACATTTGTAGGTGCCCTGCCAAATGGAACGCGGCGGTGGCATCCGAACGGCGTCTTGGCGGAGGAGCTTGCCGTTAACAACGGCAGCATGGATGGCGTGAGCAAACAATGGAATGACAAAGGTGAATTGCTTGGCTCATTTGAAATGCGGAACGGCACTGGCGTCTGGTGTCGGTGGAATAGCGACGGAACGCTCGATTCAGAGGCCTCGTACGTGCATGGCTACTTGACGGGCCGCATTCGGGTCTGGACGAGCGATGGAGGCCTGTTTTCTGAATCATTTTGGCTTCGTGGCAGGAAGGTCTCGCGCAAGAAATACCTAGAGGCGTGCAAAGCTGATCCTTCACTCCCAAACTACGAGAACGAACCCAAGGTCGTCAGTTGGGAAACCAAGATGAAGCGATTAGCAACGAAGAAGCAGCGGCCTACTACGGAGCCTCCAGCGGTTGTAGCCTCGCCTAATCGCCTGCTTGAGAAATTCCTGACCGATCCAACGCGGCGCGAAGCGCGCGGCTGGCTGATGGAGGCCGCTGGAAGCGAGGCGCGCAATCTGGGTGAGATTCCAAGTTGGAAGGAGTCGCTGGCTTTGGTTGAGGAAGCCTATGCCGAAAGCGTGGCCGAACTGTTTGTGGTCAAAGTTACGGACTACGGTGAAGGGCTGCAGAATACAGGAACATTGCTGGCACGACTCCCTGTCGAGGGCAGGAAACGAAAAAAGGCGCTCGCATGGTGCAATGAACAGAATGATTTCCAGGGATTCGATCCTGAAAGCGACGAAGGTCAGGAGTGGGTTGTTGTGCAACTTGATTAAGGTTGATAGCTCCCAAGGATCGGCCCCGGATCGCCCGCCGCGCTTCAGCCCTTGTAAACAATCATCACGCCGTAGTCGGGCAGCATGTGGCCGACGGTGTCCATGTAGCCATAACTGATGGCGTGGAGGCTCACGACGTTTTCGTCGCCGATCTTTTCAAGAGCCTTCGCGACCTTCTCCTCGAACAAATCATGGCCGACTTCGACGCAGTTGATGCGCTTGATGCATTTGATGCGGAATCTTTTCGCCTGCGGCGTGTCATCGGCCGGCTCAACGGCGGTTTTCTTCTTCACCAGCACCTCGGCGGGGCCTTCGCGCATTGGAACAGAGTGGGAATGTTTTTCCTTTGGCGGCGGCGGCGGCGGCGGTGGTGCTTCGGGTAACGGTGGTGGGGTGGCACCGGCGGATTCCTCCAGCTTCGGTTCGGGCGGCGGCGGAGCGGGGGCGGGCGGTGGGGCTTGGTTGCCATCGGGGACGGTGAGCACCTCGTTGCACGTGGGACACTCGATCTGCTCGCCAACCATGCTCTTTTCCACTTCGAGCTCCTGGTTGCACTTCAGGCAGTTAAACGACACGTACATAATGTTTTCGCATCCGGTGTGGGTGTCCGGCTGAACCTAGGGCGCGCGCGGTGCGGACACCAGCGCAAAATGCGCCGGCGCTAAGCCAGTGGCACTTCGTAATACTCCAGCGCCCACTCCTGCATATAGCGGACCCGCCGGGGATTAATGCGATAGATAATCAATTGCGGGTTGTCGAGCGAACCAAGATACTGGCGCAACAGCGGATTCGTGTCCCAGATTTGTTGCAGGACGGCGCGATCCACCACAATTTCCGCGCCACCACTGAGCCGGACTTGATTGTGTCCGTCATCCATATAACAAAGCTCGACGTTTGCGTTGGCGGCGATTTCGCCTGTCTTGTGATAACTGCGGAGATTGGCCACATAGACGGTGAAGTGATCCGTGCGGACGGGCGAGACGGGCCGCACGCGCGGTTGGTCGCCGTCGATGGTCGCGAGCACCGGGAAGTGATCCGCCTTGAGGACGTCGAGCGCGAGTTGAACCAGTTCCGCCGGCTCGATTGGTTTGGGCGCCGGCTTGGACATGGCTGCGACCGGCTGGCGATTATCCCTTGAAAATCACGACCACACCGTAGTCGGTAATCGGTGGCCCACCGTCCTTGCCTGGCAAGGTGTAATGGATCGGGTGCATGGCCACGATGCCGTCCTGTCCGGCGAATTCCACCAACTGCGTGAGCACTTCGTCGAACCGGTCCTTGCCATCCTTGACGTAATCGGCGTGCCGGTAGGTTTTGAATTGAAGTTTCTTGGCGGATTCCCGCGCGGCGGCAATCGCGAGCGGGGCGTTTGATTTTTCAATGCGTGGCACGGCCACCGGACGGGTCGGCATGGACAACTGGCGGTCGCGCCGCGCGGGCGCGGGAGTCGGCGCCGCCTCGGTCTCGGCGGCGGCGGGTTCCGGTGCGTCGGCGGGCCCCGGCACGGTGATAACGTCACCACAAGAAGGGCAGCCGACTTGGGTTCCCACCATGGAGTCGTCCACGGAGAGTTCTTGGTTGCAACCGGGGCAATGAAAATTAAGGTCCATAACTTTGCGTTCTGGCAACGGGAACTGGCCGAGAGACTAAACCTTCAGTCGCATAAGGCCAGCGAAAAATCCAGCGGTGCCGCGGCCGCCACCGTCCGGGACCGGACGGACCGCGGCTGTGTCGTCCTCGACCAGCCGCAGCGCATGGAAAGGCCGGACGCGATGGGCGATCCCCGCTGGCTGGCGTGGCGACGTTGCTGCGGCTGATCCCGCGCGGCGCGGGACACAGCCGCGGTCCTCAAAATTTCAAAACCGGATCCTGCCTGCGCCAGCCGCGGCGGAATTCATCTTTCCTGAACCCGCTCGATGCGGGCGCCGAGCTTCCGCAATTTGTCGTCGATTTTTTCGTAACCACGGTCGAGGTGGTAAATGCGGTTCACCTGGGTGGCGCCTTTCGCCACCATGCCGGCGATGACCAGAGCGGCCGAGGCGCGCAAATCGCTGGCCATGACTTCCGCGCCGCTCAACGGTTTGCCACCTTTGACAATCGCACTCGGTCCCTCGATGGAAATGTCCGCGCCGAGGCGGGCCAGCTCGCTGGCGTGGGTGAAGCGCGATTCGAAAATGCGTTCGGTGATGATGCTGATACCCGGCGTGAGAATCATCAGCGCCATCATCTGCGCCTGCACATCAGTCGGAAAACCAGCGTAAGGCAAGGTGGTGACATCGACCGGTTTGAGCCGCGTGCCGCGGCGGACCACGAGCGCCGCGCCACGCCGTTCCGTCTTCACGCCGGCCTCGCGCAACTTGTCGAGCACCGCGTTCATGTGATCGGTGCGGGCGCCCAGAATGGTGATCTCGCCATGGGTGGCCGCGGCGGCGATCGCAAAAGTCGCGGCTTCGATGCGGTCAGGAATGACCTCGTGTTCCGCGCCGTGCAATTCCTTGACGCCCGTGATGGTGAGGGTGGGGCTGCCGGCGCCGAGAATTTTCGCGCCCATGGCGGTGAGAAATTTGCAGAGGTCCACCACCTCGGGTTCGCACGCGGCGCTTTCGATGATCGTCACGCCCTCGGCGAGCACGGCGGCCATGATGACGTTGGCTGTGCCAAGCACCGTGGGGCCGGCGCGCCCGCCGAGAAACAGGTCCACGCCCGTCAAGCGCGGGGCGGTCGCGCGCACGTAGCCGGCCTCGATGACGATCTTGGTGCCGAGCGCCTGGAGGCCTTTTAGATGGAGGTCAATGGGTCGGGTGCCGATGACGCAACCGCCCGGGAGGGAGACCTTGGCTTTGCCGAGCCGGCCCAGCAGCGGCCCGAGAATGCAGATCGAGCCGCGCATTTTGCGGATCAAATCGTAGTCGCCCACGCCTTTGATTTTGGCGGCTTGCACCGAGAGGGTGTCGCCGTCGAATTTCACCTGCGCCCCGAGGGAAGCGAGAATCTCCCCCATGAATTTCACGTCGGTCAGATCGGGGACGCGGCGGATGACGCACGGCTCGGCGGTGAGCAGCGTGGCGGCCATGATGGGGAGCACGGCGTTTTTGGCGCCGCTGATGGTGACTTCGCCGTGCAGGGGCACGCCGCCTTTGATGAGCAAACTGTCCATGAATTATTTTTGGTTGCCGGAGAACTTTTCATGGCTGGCCGCGCGAGGCAATCAAGAACCGCTCGCGACCGTCCAAATCTTTTTCCACGCACTCGACCCGCCAGTGGTGCCGCTGGAAAATGTCTCCGATTGCCGACGCCTGACCGTCACCAAACTCCAGCATCAGTTGGCCGTCCGGTCGCAGCCGCCCGGCCGTTTCCGCCGCGAGTCGGCGATAGAAATCCAGCCCGTCCGCGCCACCGTCGAGCGCGCCGCGCGGGTCGTGGTCGCGCACTTCGGGTTCGAGTGTGGAAATCTCGTCGCTCGGAATGTAGGGCGGGTTGGCGACGACCAGGTCGCAGCGCAAGCCTTCGGGCAGCGGCGCGAAACCGTCGCCCGTGTGAAATTGAATCCGTTCCACGACTCCGTGTCGCGCGGCATTTTGGCGGGCGACCTCGAGGGCGTCGCGGGAAATATCCACGGCATGGATTTTGGCCGTCGGGCATTTCACGGCGAGGGCGATGGCCAGGCAGCCGCTGCCGGTGCCGAAGTCCAGGGCCGTGGCGGGTTGTGAGTTGAGCGTCGCGAGAAATTGCCAGGCGCGCTCGGCCAGCCGTTCGGTTTCCGGACGCGGGATGAGGACGTGTGGATTGACGGAGATTTCTAGTCCGCAAAAAGAAGTGGTGCCGAGGAGATGTTGCAGCGGCTGGCGTTCGCCGCGCCGTTTGACGAGCTCACGGACGGTGGCCAGTTCCGGTTCCGTGAGCGCGCGTTCGAAGTTCAAGTAGAGCTTGAGCCGGGGCAATTGCAGCGCGTGGGCGAGGAGGAGTTCGATTTGCAGGCGGGGCGATGCGACGCCGCGTTTGGCGAGGAATTCAGTGCTGCGTTGGATGACTTCCAGGATGGTCACGCGGGTAAAGTAGGGGGCGCGCCCAAAGTTCACAGCGCAAAGTTGCGGCGGGTAACGGCGGCGGCGGGACCGGGGCCGGTTCCAGCGTGGCGGGGAGGTGAATATTTGGCGGTGAAAGCTGCATCAATCGGCTTGCGCCGCGCGCCCGCCGCTCTTATTTTCCAAGGCATGAAACGATTTATCTCCGGGCTGTCCGCCGCCATGGTTCTGGCCTTGATCCCGGTTTCGTTGCCCGCGCAAGACGCCGCCGCGCGGGCCGCCGCCGCCGCCGAGCGGCAGGATCTGGAGGATCGTTTGAAGCGGCTCGCCGGGACGGTGGAGGCCTTGCAGGCCACGCAAGAGCTCCAGCAAAAACGGATCGCGGCGCTGGTGGAAGAACTGCGGTCGGCGCACGACGAAAGCGCGCGCACAGGCACCAAATTCGTCACGCGGGAAGAACTCAAGCAAGTCGTGGAAACCATCCGGGAGCTCGACCGGAAGCGTGAGGCTGACAAAAAACTCATTGTGGAGGAACTTCAAAAATTGGCCAAATCCCCGATCAGCGTGCCGCCACCAAGAGGTTCCAGTGATGGCGGGACAACCAAACCGCGTCCCTCGGTGGACACGGACTCCACTGGGATCGCGTCGAAGGGGCCGGAAAAGGGTTTCGAGCATGTCATCGAGAAAGGACAGACTCTCTCGGCCATCGTGGAGGCATTTCGCAGCAAAGGGATCAAGGTGACGTTGAAGCAGGTATTGGAGGCCAATCCCAACATCAACGAAAAGAAACTCTCCGTGGGACAAAAGATTTTCATTCCGTTGCCGGATAAATGAGCCGCCGATGGGGAGGGAACTTGAAACCGCAGATAAACGCAGATGAACGCAGATGAACGCAGATAAATTCATGCCGCTTTCGGCGCAGGGTTACGGCGAGGGAAGGCACCGGGCAGTCCGGCCGCATTTGCATCTGCGTGTATCTGCGTTTATCTGCGTTTATCTGCGTTTATCTGCGGCTTTTAAGGTGAATCGCCAGCCAGCCCCATGAAAAACCTCCGTCGCCTGCATCTCTATCTCGGGTGTTTTTTTACACCGATGCTGTTGTTCTACATTCTGACCGGCTGGTATCAGACGATGAATCCCAACCGGCTGAAATCGCTGAGCGAAGCTGAGACGCTGGTGCAAAAATTGCGAGTGGTACACACGGTACAGATTTATCCTTCGGAGCAGGAGTTGCTCAAGCCCTCAAAACCCAAGCTGTTCCAAGCGCTGGTGGTGACGATGGCCATCGCGGCCACGCTGACGATCATCCTGGGTCTGGTGTTGGCGTTTCGCACCCTGAAGAACAAGTGGTGGGTGGGTCTCGCGCTGGGGCTGGGCGTGCTGCTGCCCATGCTGGTTTTGTGGCTTGGCCAAAGCCGTTAGCGGCGGGGCCAGTGATTTCGTAAACGTTTCTGAACTTGGTTGATTGCGCCTTTGCTGTCAGGGAGTTGAGCAGCGTCGCGTTCCTTGAAAAGCGGGCCGCATTTTCTTTTTCTGTCAAAGTAACTTTTCTTGACGGCCCAACATTTAGTGTGCTAACAAATCGTTGCCACCATTAGCAGTGAGGTGGCGCTGTTCTATGCGTTGTCCCAAATGCGGATGTTTGGACGATAAGGTGATTGATTCGCGGGGTTCCCGCGAAGGCTCCACCATCCGCCGCCGCCGCGAGTGCCTCCAATGCAGCCATCGCTTCACGACCTACGAGGAAATCGAGCACGAGGGACTCATGGTGATCAAACGCGACGGACGACGGGAGGAGTTTTCCAAGGACAAACTGCTCTCCGGCATCAAGCGGGCCTGCCAGAAACGTCCCGTCAGCCAGCAAGTCATCGAAGAACTGGTGGAAACCATCGTCGATGAAATCACCGACCGCTATGATTCCGAAGTGCCTGGCATGGCCATCGGCGAGCGGGTGATGGAGGGGTTGCGGGGGATTGACGGGGTGGCGTATGTGCGGTTTGCGAGTGTGTATCGGCAGTTTCAGGAAGCGGGTGATTTTCTGGAGGCGGTCAAAAAATTGGAGACCAAATATGATACAGCTACGATCCGATTGCCTGGCATTTGAGACCGCGACAGGTGAGTCCATCCCCTGCGCGGCGGAACAGGTGACCGTTGAACTCATCGGCGAGGCCGTGGCGTCGCTCGACAAGGATCTCGTGCGCCAGGCCGCCGCCGCCGTGCTGCATTATTTCAAACATGAACTTGGGCGGAGCTTTGTCACGGTGGGCGAATTCACCATGGCACTCGAACGGGTGCTGCACGGCTTCGGCTTGGAAGTGCAGTGCACCCCGTCGGTCCCGCCCGCGCCGCGCGTGGCGGAATCGGATTTGCGCCAGCTCGCCTGCCAGTCGGGCCAGGGATTCGAGCTGATTTTTTTCCAGCGTTTGCGCGAAGAACTCCGCACGCAACTCCGCCAATCTCCCCGCGTGCTCCGCTTCAAGGGCCTGCGCGGTTGCGTCAAACAACTGGTCGGTGCCCGGCGCTGGTCGGGCCGGTGCCAGCAGTTGAACGATCAAATCGTCGATTATTTGCGCCACTGCCTCGGTGCCCAAAAGGATGCCCCTTCTTGCGCGCTCGTCGTGGCGTAGATGGAACTCCCGATTCAACGTGAGCCAGACCCTGTTCGAGAAAATCATTGCGCGCACCATTCCGGCGGACATCGTTTATGAAGACGACCTGGTGCTCGCATTCCGCGATGTCAACCCCCAGGCGCCGGTCCATGTGCTCCTCGTGCCCAAGAAACCGCTGGCGCGCATCGGCGATGCGATGGCGGCAGATCACCGGTTGCTCGGGCATCTGCTGTTGAAGGCGGCGGAGGTGGCGGCCCAGGTGGGATTGAAGGAGAACGGTTACCGGCTCGTCATCAACCACGGTCGCGACGGCGGTGAATCCGTGCCGCACCTGCACTGCCACATTCTGGGAGGGCGCCCCATGCGCTGGCCGCCGGGTTGAGGGAGTTTCACAATCCGCGCAGAACTTTTCCCAGTCGCGCGATGCCCTTGCGGATGTTCGCTTCGCTCGCGTTGCCAAAACCCAGGCGCATTTCATGGTTCGGTTTGCGTCGCGACGGATCGTCGGCGTAGCACAGTTCGCCGGGCACATAGAGGACGTTCCTCGCCAACGTGGCCTGGAAACATTTTGATTTCGCCCCCGACTTCATCGCCATCGGTAGTCGCGCCCAGACATACAATCCGCCGCGCGGTTTCTCCCAGCGGACGGTCGCCGGAAAATGTTCCTCGATGGCCTCCGTCATGGTGCGCGCCTTCTTCGCATAACGCGCTTGCAACACGGGCAGGTGGCGTTCGTAGGCGCCGGTGCGGAGCGCGCGCGCGAGGAGTCGTTGCAGCAGACTGGCGGTGCCGAAGTCGTGGTTGCCCTTGATCCGCGAGACGGCGGTGAACACCGGCTCCGGCAGCCAGCCAAACCCGACCCGCACGCCGGTCGCAAACGGTTTGCTGTACGTGCCGGTGTAAATCACCCGCGCGTCCGCACCCGCGACAGCCCGCGCCGAGGGCACGTCGTTGCCGGCAAAGCGCAACTCACGATATGCCGTGTCCTCGAGCAGATAGATCGGATGTCCCGCGGCCCTTTCGTAGCGGCGCAGCAAGGCCAGCGCGGCCGTTTTTATTCCGAGGCTCGTCGTCACG
>JAYUBJ010000488.1:0-13668 GCA_043740915.1 Verrucomicrobiota bacterium | reverse complement strand
CGATTTCCAGAGCACGATTTCCAGCTTGCAACCCGCGCTGGGTTCACCTATTAGCGAGGAGTTCCGTAAGCCCACCAGACCGACATGTACAAAATCATTGGAGCCGACCAACAAGAATACGGGCCGATCACCCTGGAGGAATTGCGACGATGGACGAATGAGGGCCGCGTCAATGGTTCGACCATGATCTCCGTCGGTGGGGGTCCATTCCAGCCGCTGGCAGGCATTGCGGAACTTGCGGGCTTGCTGCCGTTGTCGCCGCCGCCGATGCCGGCCCACCCGGAGGTGCCGGAAGACATTCAAAAAAGAGTGTCCAACCCGGCGACATTTCTGTTGGTCGCTGCTGGGCTTAGCGTGCTGGGGGAGTTTCGTGAGCATTGCGGCAAATGTGTTTCAAATTGGCATGGGTTCGTTCGGTGCGATGAAGAATCAGGAGTCCTTTCAGTTCCTTCAAGGCACCGCCGGAGTCGTTGTGAATTTGGGAGGCATTGCCTTGCAGGTCGTCATCTTGATCGGGGCGTGGAAAATGAGGCAACTCCGCGGTTATGGATGGGCCATGACGGCGGCGATTATTGCGCTCCTGTGCGCCAACCCATGCTGCTGTCCGCTCGGTTTGGCGGCGGGGATCTGGTCAATCGTCGTCTTGAGCAAACCGGAAGTTAAATCCGCCTTTCAATAAATGCCTGCTTCCGCCCTCTCCGCGCCGCCCGTGATCACGCCTGCCCGCCCGGGATGGACGGGCCGGGTAGGCGGACTGATGGCTTTGGTGGGAATCTTGGCGGTGCTATTTTTGTTCGACCCGGCGCAGCATGGTTTTTATCCGCGCTGTGCGTTGAAAGCCTCGACAGGTTTCGACTGCCCCGGTTGCGGTGGGTTGCGGGCCGCGCACCAGTTGCTGCACGGCCAGGTGCGGGCCGCCTTCGCGCTTAATCCGCTGCTCGTGGTGTCGTTGCCTTTGCTGGGCTGGATCCTGCTTCAAAAAATTATCCCGACGACCGCCTCCCGACGGCTCCCGCCTGCGGCAATGCGTCCGGTTTGGGTCTGGCTTGGTGCGGCCGTCGTCGTTGCCTTCGGCGTGCTGCGAAACCTTCCCCTCTTTAGGCTTTAGGATTTGGCCCGCAGAAAGAAACCGGCCACCCGCGCTTGCGTTGGTTCCGGGATTCTCCTACAAACGAGTCAGTTGTTCCCAATCTGGAAAAGATTTCTATGTACAGGATCATCGGTGCGGATCAAAAGGAATACGGTCCCGTTGCGGCCGAGCAACTGTGCCAATGGATTGCCGATGGCCGGGCCAATGCCCGCACCAAGATCTGCCCCGCGGGCGGCAGTGAATGGAAACCCCTCGCGGAATTCCCGGAATTCGCCTCGTCGCTGGCAGCCAAGACCGGGTCATCTTCACCACCGCTGGTGCCCCGACCAAACGAACCAGGAAACGCGCAGGAGTTGGCCGACCTGATTCTGGCGCGTCCGTTGGATCTCCAAATTGGCCATTGCCTGGGCCGGTCCTTTCGATTGTTGCAAGAAAATTTCGTCCTGCTGGTGGGGGCGACCCTCTTGAATGGGTTGGCCCAAGCGGCGGCAAATATTATTCCCTTCGGTGGAATGGTGGTGAATGGCGCGCTGATGGGGGGATTGTTTCTCCTGTTTTTGAAGCGAATCCGCGGCCAGCCGGCGACGGTGGGCGACGCCTTCTCCGGATTCAGCCTCTGTTTCGTGCAACTGCTGCTGACCGGCCTGCTGACGACCGTGCTCCAGATGATCGGGTTTCTGTGTTGTTTTTTTCCGGGGGTGTATTTGGTGGTGGCCTGGCGCTTCAGCCTGGCGCTGGTGGCCGACCAGCGGCTCGAGTTTTGGGACGCCATGGAGTTGAGCCGCAAGGTCGCCAGCCGCGTTTGGTTCCAACTCTTCGCCCTGATGATTGTTTCATTTCTACCCACGCTGATCTGTTCGTTTGTCCTCGTCGGCACGATGGTTAGTTCTCTTATGGGAGTGTTCGCCAGTGGCAACGTGGATCCCACAAAACTGATGGGGGCAATTGCGGCGACCGGCGCTCTCTCCTTGCTGACCGCGGTGGTTACCGTGATCAATCTTCCGTTCGCCGCCGGTGCGCTCGCCTATGCCTATGAAGATCTCTTTGGTGCTCGGCCCGCGCCGGCCGCTTGACCGCCCGACGGCTTGGGGTTGCCTGACCTCTAATTTAGCCGTTCCTGGCGTGGGTTCGCTGATCGCCGGCCGCGCCATCGGCTACGTTCAACTGGCGATTGGTTTGGTTGGTTTTGTGCTCTCCGGTGTTTTTACAATCCGCTTTATCCTTTGGTATTTTACCCATAAGCAGCAACTGGAGGGCTTGCTGGACGATACCGCTGCCTACTTTCACGAAATCTGGCTGCACGTGCGCTGGCCGCTGCTCGGCATGGGTGTATTTGGCTTTGCGTGGCTTTGGGCACTCGCCACAAGTCTGGCCATCGTCAGCGAAGCGAGAAAATTACCGCCGCCAGCAACATGAGCGCCAAGTCTGCCTTCGTTTGGTGTCGTGCGCGGATCAGGTAAATCGACGAACGCCGCCCGCTCACGTCAGTGAATCTTCCAACCTTCCGTTGATTTATCTTCCTCGCTGGCGTACTGGAATATCAGATGATCTCGACTCAATGAGCCTTCCCACTCCAACTGAAACTCCAGTCCGTTCGCCGCGGACCGCGCCCCCAACGGAACTGCGCATCACCGGCATGACCTGCAGCAATTGCGCGCGGCATGTCACTGAAGCCCTGCAAAGCGTGGCTGGCGTGGCCAGCGGTGCGGTGCGGTTGGACGAGGGACGCGCGGAAGTGCGCTGGCAAACCGGTGCCCAGCCGGCCCTCGAATCGTTGATGCACGCGGTGAAGCAAGCGGGTTACGCGGCAGCGCCGGTCGAGGGGCACGAATCGAAAGCCGAGGGCCAGGGGCAATGGTCGCCGATGAACCCACAAGTGGCGATGCACCGGCGTTTCAAAATTGGCGGGAGCGGCGTGGTTGTGGCGTGGAGGCCGAATGGAATGGAACGACGATGCGACTTGGTTCGTTAAATTGGCTGCGCGAGTCCGGGGTGGATGTCGCGGCGGCCGGCCAGTTTTGTTGAGCCCTGGTCACAACAAGGGGCGACGATGGGTTTGTCCGATGTCATCGTCATCGGCAACGCACTGCGGCTGCGACGGTGGAAAAGTTATTGAACTGGAACGATGCAGTTGAAACGGCTGGAGGATGGGCGACCCGAGCGTAGGACAGGCGTCGCGCCTGTCTCCAGCTTCAAGAACCCGTGCCACCGTTTTTTTGGAGGGGTGAGGGTGAAGATAATGGCTCCCAAGTGCTGTGGTCTTTGAGGTTGGTTGGAGACAGGCGCGACGCCGGTCCTACGCATCGATTACCGCGAGCTTGGCGGACGCGGCTTCCCACTGCGCCGTCGCCTGCTCGAGTTCGTGCTGGAGTCCGGACAACTCCCGATTGAGATGCATCGCCGCGCCGGCCTTCGCGTAGGTTTCCGGGTTCTCCAACTCCAACGTGAGATCCGTCTGGCGCGTTTCCAAATCCGCGATCTCCTTTTCCAGTCGCGCGACGAGTTGTTGCTGTTGCTTGCGACCACCCGACCGGGCTTGCCGTTGCTCGGCTTCGAGACGCTTCTGTTCTTTGCGGTCCACCCCGGGAATGCGGGCCGTGGCACCTGAGTTTTTGGAGGACGTGAGACCTTCGCTGCCCGTGGCGGTGAGCGCGGCGCGGGCGGAAGTGGCGGCGGTTTTGTCGAGGTAGTATTGGTAGTCGCCGGCGTAGGGTGTGAGTTTGCCGGCGTTCACATGCACGACACTCGTGGCAATGGCACGGATGAAATAAACGTCGTGGCTAATGAAGAGCAGCGTGCCCGCGAACTGTTTCAACGCGACGACCAGCGCGTCGATGCTCGGCATGTCGAGATGCGTTGTCGGCTCGTCCATCAGCAGCAGATTGGGCGGGTTGAGCAACAGCTTGATCAGCGCGAGCCGGCTTTTTTCGCCACCACTCAGCACACCGACCTTCTTGAACACATCATCGCCGCGAAATAGAAAACTTCCGAGCACCGTGCGCACGGACTGTTCGGTCACCCGTTGCGGCGTGTCGAGCGCCTCTTCGAACACCGTCCGCTCCGGTTGCAACATATCGACGCGATACTGTGAGTAGTAGCCTTCTTTGGCGTTGTGACCCAATTCGCGCGTGCCGGCCTGCGGGGTGAGCACGCCGGCGAGCAGTTTGAGCAGCGTGGATTTCCCCGCGCCATTCGGCCCCACCAGCACGGTGCGCTGGTCGCGCTCGACCTGATAATTCAAGCCCTGATAGACGACGTTCGCGCCGTAGGCGAAATTGATGTCCTTCAGCACCATGACGCGCTGCCCGCTGCGCTGCGGTTGGGGAAATTGGAATTTGATTCTCTTGTCGTCACTCGTCGGCGCTTCGATCTTGTCCATGCGCGCGATCTGCTTGAGCTTGCTCTGCGCCTGCGAAGCCTTGCTGGCCTTGGCGCGGAAGCGGTCGGCGAACTCCTGCAAGTGCGCGATTTCCTTCTGCTGATTTTTGTAAGCGGCGAGCAACTGCGCCTCGCCGGCTTCGCGTTGCAGGAGGTAATCCTCGTAGTTGCCGCGATACCGGATGAGTTTGGCCTGGCGGATTTCCACGATGGTGCCCACCAATTGATTCAAAAACTCGCGGTCGTGCGAGATCATCAGGATGGCGCCGGGGTAGAGCTTCAAATACTCCTGGAACCACAGCAACGCCTCGAGGTCGAGATGGTTCGTCGGCTCGTCGAGCATCAGCAAGTCCGGCTCCTGCACCAGCAGGCGCGCGAGATACGCGCGCATCACCCAGCCGCCACTCATCTCACGCGCGGGCCGGTTGAAATCTGATTCCCGAAAGCTCAGGCCATGCAGGATATTTTTCGCCTTGGGTTCGAGTTGATAACCGCCCAGTTCATCGAAGCGCGCCTGCACGTCGTGGTAATCGTTCGAGTCGTGGTCATGCCCGGCGTCGAACGCCTTCATCCGCTTTTGCAACGCGCCCATTTCCGGGGTGATGGCCATGGCGAGTTCGAGCACCGTCTCGTCGCCCGCCGGCGCGCTTTCCTGCGGCAGGAAACCCACCGTAATGTTGCGTTGAAATGTGATGGTGCCTTCGTCCGGCGATTCCTCCTGGAGAATCAGGTTGAAGAACGTGGACTTCCCCGCGCCATTCGGGCCGACCAATCCAATGCGGTCCTCGCGGTTGACCTGGAGCGAGACGTCGCTAAAGAGCGTGCGTCCGCCGAAGGCTTTGCTGATTTCGGAAATTGTGAGCATACCGAGCGCGGGATGTTGCGGATGCGCGCCCGCTTGTGCAAGCGCGAACCGGCGTTAATTTGGGCTCCTTCCCTGATGCCCGGCGCCACCTTGCCGGCGGTTATCGCCCATTTCCGAAATCGAATGGGTAGCACGGGCAACTTGCCCGCCCTGCCGGGCCACTGGCCCGGCGGATTGGGAGCGTGGATCGAAGGGGAAAGGGCCGTCCGAAAAGGTTCGTGCGGCCCTTCCGTTCCGCCCGGCGGGGACGCTGTCCGTTCCGCAATCGCGGTTCCCGCCGCCGCTCGGCGGTGGCTCACACCCCACGCAACCAATATGTCGCTTCCTCGCAAGGAAACAGCAGGACGATTGTTGAGCACCTCATTTAACGCGATCCACGTTTTGACGTGCTTCGTGCTGCGGTCATCTGGTTGCACGCTGCGTTGGCAGGCGAACGACAATCAACCGCAACCACCCGTGACGCAGCCGAATCCACACGGCATTCAATGGACGAATGCGCAATTCACGGTTTATCCGGCATCGGGAGCCCCGGCGTATACTGTGGTTGGATTGGAGGCATGGATTCAGTATCCACGCGAGGCCAACCAACCGATTAATCTGGATGTTTTGAGAATGGAGATGACTCGAGACCTGACTCAATTTGCGCGGAGCAATATTCGACGCATCCTGATTACGACGCCAACCTCGCGGCCTAAAAGGGGTCACCCATTAGCGGTACGAAGAATTGTTGGCTGGGGGGTTGCCGGTCAAACCGAAACCGCTGGATCCACGTGCCGGAGCTGGAGGTAGGCGAGGATTTTCGCGACGGATTCGGCGGCGGTCAATTGGTCGGTACGCAGCTCGATCTCCGGTTGGAGTGGCGCCTCGTAGGGCGCCGAGATGCCGGTGAATTCCTTGAGTTCATTGGTGCGTGCCTTCGCGTAAAGGCCCTTCACGTCCCGCGATTCGCAAACATCCAGCGGCGCGTTGACGAACACCTCGATGAAACGCCCGGGAGACAACACTCGCCGCACACGCTCCCGGTCGGCCCGCCCGGGCGAAATGAACGCCGCAATCACGATGCAGCCGGCATCCGCAAACAGCGCGGCCACTTCCCCCGCCCGACGAATGTTTTCCGTCCGAGACTGCGCCGAGAAATTCAAATCGCGGCACAGACCGCGACGCAAAATATCGCCGTCGAGGAGATACGTGTGGTGCCGCTCGCGAAATAGCTGGCGCTCCAATTCGGTGGCGATGGTGGTCTTGCCCGCCCCGCTCAAGCCGGTCAGCCAGATGACCAGTCCGCGATGCCCGTTGCGCTGCTCGCGCTGCGCGGCGGTGATCCGGTTTTCCGGCTGCCGCGCATCCAGCGGAGGTCCGGGTGGTTCAGATCGTGAAGTCGTCATACTCAGGTTTTACCATTTCCGTGGGCGGCAGCAGCATGCCAGCCCCCACCGTGTGGTTTGTGCCCTGCTCGATCAAAATAAATGAACCGGTGAGCCGGTTGGTGGCGTAGCCGTCAAAGACCAGCGGCCGGGCAGCGCGGAGACGAATTTCACCGATGTCGTTCATCACGAGTTCCGCCGGACCCGGCTCAGCCTCCAGATTGTCAAAATTAATGCGGCTCTCAAGACAAGTGACCAGCACCTGGACGGTCTGCGTCATGTGCTTGAGGAAATATTTTTTCCCGCCCTGGAGCGCGCGCGGACTCATCCAGCAGACCCGCGCGCGGAGGTCGACGCTCATCCCCGGAAGCACCTCCGGGCCGATGAGCATGTCGCCGCGGCTGATGTCGAGGTCGTGCTCAAGCACGAGGGTGACGGACTGCGGGCAGAAGGCCTGATGAAGCAGGCCGTCGTAAGTCCAGATTTCCTTCACTGTGCTCATCAGGCCGCTGGGCAGGGCCATGACTTTCTGACCGACCTTTACGATGCCACCGGCGATCTGGCCGCTGAGACCGCGGAAATCGTGCAGCGCCGGGTCGCGCGGATTGTTCGGACGATTGACCCACTGCACGGGCAGACGGAAGCCGTTGAGGTTCCAGTCGGAGGCAATGGAAATGGATTCGAGATGGCCGAGCAAGGTCGGGCCGACATACCAAGGTGTGTGCTTGGAAGGCTCGACGACGTTGTCACCATTGAGCGCGCTGATGGGGACAAATTTCACGTCCTTCATGTCCAGCCGCGGGAGGAATGATTCGAATTCGTCGCGGATCTCGAGGAACCGCTCCTCGCTCCAGTCCACAAGATCCATCTTGTTTACCGCGATGACGAGATGCGGGATGCGGAGCAAGGAAGCAATGTACGTGTGTCGGCGACTTTGCTCGATGACGCCCTGGCGCGCGTCCACCAGCACGATGGAAAGGTTCGCGGTCGAGGCGCCCGTCACCATGTTGCGGGTGTACTGCACGTGGCCGGGAGTGTCGGCCACGATGAACTTGCGTTTAGGGGTGGCGAAGTAGCGGTAGGCGACATCGATGGTGATGCCTTGTTCCCGTTCGGCGCGCAAGCCGTCGGTGAGATTGGCCAGATTAATCTGCCCGCCGCCGGTGATGTCAGCGGAACGCTCGAGCGCCTCGATTTGATCTTCCATCAAATTCTTCGAGTCGTAGAGCAACCGCCCAATCAGGGTGGATTTGCCGTCGTCCACGGAGCCGCAGGTGTTGAACCGGAGGAGGTCGATGGGATGAGAAGTGTGGGGCATGGCGGTAGAATATTTTAGAAATATCCCTGTTTTTTGCGATCCTCCATCGCGGCCTCGGAGGCCTTGTCATCGGCGCGTGAGCCGCGTTCGGTCACCCGTGCGGCGGCCAGTTCGGCCAGGATGTCGTCCACGGTATTCGCCGGACTTTCAATCATGCCGGTGCTGATGATGTCGCCGATGGTGCGGACGCGCACCACAAGCTCCTTGATTTCCTCGTTCGGCTTGAGTGTCAACAGCGAACTCATCGGCAGCCACTGACCGAGGCGCCGAACGCATTTGCGCAGGTGGCTGAAGTAAATGCTCGGCACCTCAAGCTTCTCGCGCTTGATGTATTCCCACACGTCCATCTCGGTCCAGTTGGAGAGCGGGAAGACACGCATGTTCTCGCCCGGATTGAGGCGGGCATTGTAGATGTTCCAGATTTCGGGGCGCTGGTTCTTGGGATCCCATTGGCCAAACAAATCCCGGAAACTGAAAAAGCGCTCCTTCGCACGGGCCTTTTCCTCGTCGCGCCGCGCGCCACCCACGCAACAGTCGAAGCGATACTCCTCGATGGCTCCGAGGAGCGTGGGGATTTGCAGGCGATTGCGGCTGATCTCACCCTTGGTCAGGATGGCGGTGCCGGCGGCGAGGGCAGCTTCCACGGTGCGGACAATGAGCTTCGCGCCAAGCTGTTTCGCGCGGCGGTCGCGAAATTCCAGCAACTCCGGGAACTCATGGCCCGTCTCGACATTGAGGAATGGCATCGGAATGTCGGACGGACGGAAGGCCTTCTCGGCGAGGCGCAAGATGCAGATGGAATCCTTGCCGCCGGAGAACAGCAGCGTGGGCCGGTCGAATTCCGCCGCCACCTCACGCAGGACGTGGATGGCTTCCGATTCGAGATATTGCAAATGGTCGAGGTGGTAGGAGGACATGGAGGACAGGGAATAGGTTATCGGGAATAGGGTTTGGCGTCTGGGGTCTCGGGTTGGGGGTTTAGATTCGATTCCCCAACGAACGGATGAGACCAGTGATGAGTTTGCCAGTTTGGATGCAGAGGAAAAGAAGGTTCTCTTGTTCGGTCTGGGACACGAATTTGTTGTCGAGGAGAACGTAACTCATGGAACGGACTTCGCCGCCTGAGCGACGGGCGTAGTTGTATGCCTGACGCTTTTCGCCAACGTTCAAGCTCTCCCAACCTTCGGCGACGTTGTTCATAACCGAGACCGCCGCGCGCTGAAGTTGGTCGCGCAATCCGAAGTCCTTCGACAGCGGCGCGTGGCGACACAACGAATACACCTGGTTCGTCAGCACCCGCGCTGATTTCCAAGCTTCCGAATTTTCAAATGGCTCGCCCATGTTAATTCTCCCTAGACCCTAGACGCCAGACCCCATCACCTTCTGTCCCCACGCCGCGTGCAAACCGCACTCGCGCTGGTCATCGGCCTTCGCGGGGTCGAAATAATCCCACTCGTTCGGAAGGTTGTTTTGCTTCAGATAACCTTCCATCTCGGCGTCGCTCCAATGGAAAACGGGGCTGACTTTCAACGAGCCGAAATTTCCGTCGGGCGAGACAATCTCGAGGCCGGCGCGGTTCGGATTTTGCACTTTGCGCAGCGCGGTGAGCCAGACGGTCGGGGCGAGTTCCTGCATGCCGCGCTGGAACGGCTCCAGTTTCATCACGGCGCTGAAGGCCTTGATGCGCTCCTCATTTTCGGGTGTCGGCTCCGGCATGCCGCCGCGAACCGCGTCGTAGTGCGCGGTGGTCAACTTTGGCAGGTAGGCCTTGAGGTTCAGCTTGAGCTGGGCCTGGAGCGCTTCGGCGTGGTGGTACGTCGCAGGACGATTATAGCCGTGATCCACCCAGAGCACCGGGATGTCCGGCTGCACCTGCGTGACGAGATGGAGAAGGACCGCTTCGTACGGCCGAAAATTCGTGGAGACCATGGCGCGGCCGTTGGCTTGCGCGAGGGCCCACTTCACGATGTCGAGCGCGGACTGATTGCGCAGTTCGGCGTTCGCTTGGACAATTTGTTCGGGAGTCATGGGGGGAGAATGGGTGCGGGCTAGATGTTAAAATCATCCTTCCCCTTGACCCGGCCGAAGGCCAGCCGGTCCCATACGCGTTCATGCACGTAGTAGAGAAAGATTTTCGTGAAGAGTTCGACGAACCCAATACTCAAAGCCCACTTCATCTGACCGGTGATGAGCCACGAAATCACGACAGTATCGATCGTGCCGGTTACGCGCCATGAAATGGCCTTCACTAAACTTCGGTGATGTTTGTCGGTCATGGCAATGTTGGGGGTTATGCGTGAATAGTGGGGGAAACCGCCGGTGCCGGTCAGGCGGGGATGGCCCGGTCCAACAAGCCCCGGTTGCACCAATCGCCAAACCGTTCACCCGCATTCCGCTCTTGGGCGAAGCGGGCGAGGAGGGGACGAAACTCGGTCTCGACATCGGCTTCTTTCAACTGGTCTTTCCAGATTTTGTTGAGGCGGGTCCCGGCCGCATTGCCCCCGAGCCAGACTTGATAGCGTCCCGGCGCTTTCCCCACGAACGCAATCTCCGCCATGTAGGGTCGTGCGCAACCGTTGGGACAGCCGGTCGAACGGATGATGATTTCCTCGCCCGCGAGGCCAGCCTCAGCGCAGAGTTTCTCGAAGCGGTCAATGAGGCCGGGCAACATGCGCTCGGACTCGGCGAGCGCGAGGCCGCAGGTGGGCAGCGCCGGACAGGCGAGGGAGGCGGCCTGGAGCACGCCCGCCTGGTTCTCAGCCTTCACCCCATGCTCGGCAAGCAGCGCGTTGATCCGGGACTTGTCGGATTCGGCGACGTTGGCCAGAATCACGTTCTGATTCGCGCTGAGGCGGAATTCGATGCTCGCAAAGTTTTCCGCGACGCGGCGCAGCGCCGTTTTCTGGCGCAGGTTTCCCGCATCCTTGATGCGGCCGGTCTCGACGAACAGTGTGAGAAACCAGGTTCCATCGAGCGCCGGGTGCCAGCCGTAACTATCGCCGGTGGTGGTGAACTCGTATTTCCGCGCCGGCTCCAGCTTGCGGCCCGCGCGCTGCTCCACCTCCGCACGTGTCCAGTCCACGCCGCGCTCGGCGACCACATATTTGAGCCGCGCATGTTTGCGCTCGGTGCGGTCGCCAAAATCGCGATGGATGGTGAGCACCGCTTTTGAAACTTCCACGAGATGTTCCGGCGGGAAGAAACCCAGCACATCCGCGAGGCGCGGGTACGTCATCGCGTTGCCGTGACTGCGGCCCATGCCACCGCCGACGGCGAGATTGTAGCCGACCAGTTCGCCCTTCTCCACGATGGCGATGAAACCCAGATCGTTGGTGAATACGTCCATGTCGTTGACCGGCGGCAGGACAAAACAGGTCTTGAATTTGCGCGGCAAGTAAGTCTTGCCGTAAAGCGGATCCACGAAGTCCTGGTTCGCCGGGTCATCAAGGTTGAGTTGCACGCCGTCAATCCAGATCGAGTGATACGCCCCGGTCTGGGGCGCGAGCGCCGCGACGACGCGGTGCACATCCTCCATCATCCGCGCGCGCGCCTTCGTCTGCGTGGGCGTCGGCGAGGCGGTGATGTTGCGGTTCACGTCGCCGCAGGCTGCCAGCGTGGAGAGCAGGCACTCGTTGATTTTTTTGACGAGCGGACCGAGGCCCGACATTACGACTCCATGAAACTGGATGCTCTGCCGCGTGGTGATTCGCAGTGTGTTGTTTGCATAGGTCGAAGCCAGGTCGTCAAAAGTGATCCACTGCGCCGCACTCATCACGCCGCCAGGGATGCGGCCGCGAATCATCATGATGTACTTCTTTTGCGTCTTGCGGAGGTCGCGGTCGTCCTGCTGGTAGATCCCATGGAACTTGGTGAACTGCTGGTCATCGGCCGAAAATTGGTCGGTGCCCGACGCAACCGTGGCGGCAATATTGCCGGCCAAAGTCGGGATGGCCGCTTTAATAACTTCATTGTGCGTCAACTTGGCCGACGCTTCCGTTGCAATCATAAGTGTTTCAGTTAACTTACACAGGTTAAGAGTTGCCCGTTATTTTGTCAACTAACTTGCCCGAGTTCGAGGATTATTTAGTTCAAAAAACTCATTTCTTTCGGTGGTTTCGGGTTATAAGGTCGGGCGCGTTTCGAGTCGCGGTTCCCGGATCGAGCCGGTCATCCCGACCCGTCACCGCGTCGTGACATTATGAGTCAGCAGAAGATTTACTACTTCGACAACAACGCAACCACGCGGATCGCTCCCCAAGTCGTGGCGGCGATGCTGCCCTTTTTTGGCGAATACTGGGGCAACGCCTCCAGCGCCTACCAGTTCGGCGCGCAGGTCAAGCGGCACGTGGACGCCGCTCGCGAAAAGGTCGCCGCGCTGATCAACGCCGATCCCGAGGAAATCGTTTTCACCAGTTGCGGCACCGAGAGCAACAATTCGGCGATCCATAGCGCGCTCAGCCTCAACCCCACCAAACGCCATGTCATCACCACGACCGTCGAACACTCGGCGAACAAGAACTATGGCGAATTCTTGACTCGCCGGGGCTGCGAGGTCAGCTACTTGCCGGTGGAATCCGACGGTTCGCTCGACCTGCACCTGCTCGACCGGGCTTTGCGTCCCGACACCGCCATCGTTTCGATCATGTGGGCCAACAACGAGACGGGGGTGATTTTTCCCATCGAGGAGATTGCCGCAATCTGCCGCAGCAAAGGCGTGCCATTCCACACGGACGCCGTGCAGACGCCCGGCAAAATCAAAATCGACGTCAAGGCCACCGGCGTGGATCTCCTCTCGCTGTCAGCTCACAAGCTGCATGCGCCGAAAGGGATCGGGATGCTTTACGTGAGGCGCAAAACAAAGTTTCAGCCGTATCTGATCGGCGGGCACCAGGAACAAGGCCGACGTGGCGGGACGGAAAATGTGCCGTACATGGTCGGCTTTGGCGTCGCGGCGGAACTCGCGATGTCTACGCTGCACGAGGAAAACACCCGCGTCCGCGCGCTGCGCGACCGCTTGGAGAGCACCATTCTCAGTACCATCCCGAACACCGTCCGTAATGGTGCCAAGGAACCCCGCCTGCCCAATACCGCAAACATCGCGTTCGATTTTGTCGAAGCCGAAGGCACGCTGATGCTGCTGGACCAGGCGGGCATCTGCGCGTCGAGCGGTTCTGCCTGCACCACCGGCTCGCTCGACCCGTCGCACGTCCTCTCCGCCATGGGCCTCGACCCGCGGCGCGCCCGCGGTTCGGTTCGTTTCAGCCTCGGTATTTACAACACAGCGGAGGAAATCGATTACCTGCTGGAAAAACTCCCGCCGATCATCGCCAGTCTCCGCGCCGCTGCACCTCGCCATTCCGATCCCGCTGAGATCGACCGATCCAACCGTGAAACCACTCGCGCAAGGCCGGAACCAGCCTTGGCCGAAGCCGTGAAGGGCAAGGGTAACGAACCGGTGTCGGCTTGAAACCCCGACGAACCCGCGACCCATTTATCTGGTAACTTTCGGGGTCGAGACTGCGCCTGTCGCTCGGATGCTGGTTTCTCGCGACCGCGCTTTGGCTTTGCAAGCGCAGGATGCCGGGCGCGACGGCAATTAATCCATTCAGCGCTGGCCGGTTCTGTTTTTGAAAAGGATTTTCGCCGTCTTCAT
>JAYUBJ010000487.1:0-4375 GCA_043740915.1 Verrucomicrobiota bacterium | reverse complement strand
TTCATATGTTTGCTTTCTCTGTTTGCGGTGTGAACAGTGTAAAAGGCGGTTATGTTAATATGACTGCTTTGTTCACAAGTTGCCTTTTACGAACCGCAAGGTGACCATGGCAGAACTCACCGTCGGGTGTCTGTACGTACTTCCACGTAATCTTCAGGGACGGTTTTTCTGGTCACGAGGAATTGAGCCGGGTTGGATCAACCGAGTCCACCGTCAAGCAACCGTCTCAACGCAGCGTGAATACCTCAAGAATACTGGAATAATCATCCGTCCACACCGCCGGTTTGGATGCCTCGACCGGACACGCTTCCCAACGCGGATCCGCCGCCAGCCGGGCAAGGTCTTCGGTTGCCCGCGCCATGACCAGCCATTGCGAGGCGCGCTTCCCACCTGCCTTTTCCGCAGGGCTAAGATTGGTGTCGCTCTGGACGCGGCAGAACAAACCGCCGTCGCTGGCGAGGCGGGCCAGCACCGGTTTGAGATCGAGATGCAGATTGGAGATATGAAACGCGAGCAGGCCGCGCGGTGCGAGCTTGTCGAGATACAACCGCAGCGCCTCACGCGTGATCAAATGGACGGGAATGGCGTCCGAACTATAAGCGTCCAGCACAATCAAGCCATACGCCTGCTTCGGCGCGCGCAGCAGGGAGAGCCGCGCATCACCCAGGACCACCTCTACTTTCGCAGGCGAGTCGCGCAGGAAGGTGAAATAACGCGGATCCTTCGCCAGACCTTCAACCACCGGATCGATTTCATAAAACGTCCAGGCCTGTCCCGGCTGGCCGTAGCTCGCGAGTGATCCCGCGCCCAATCCCACCACCGCCACGGGCGATTTCAGTTCCGCGCCATACGCGGCAAAGAGTTGTCCAATCGGCCCCGTGCGATGGTAGTAGGTCAACGGTTCGTCGCGGCGACCCGGCTCCAGACTTTGCATGCCGTGGATCGTTTTGCCGTGCACCAGCACATGGAACTGCGCCGTCGCATCCACGGTCACGCGATGAATGCCAAAGAAACTGCGCGCGGAGTACAGCAGCCGTCCCTGCTCGCCCTGATGGAACGTGCCGGCCAGCAAAATGGCGGCCAGACCCAGGCCGAAGCGCAGGGGGCGTTGGGAACAAAAGAAACAAGCCAGCACCGGCGGCGCAAAGATCAGTCCGGCGGCGAGGGGATCACCCGGCGGCAAAAATCTTGGCACCAACACGATCAAGCCCAGCGTCAACAGGCCAAGCAACGCTGGCGCGGCAAAATCCGCCAATACTTTCCACCGGTCTGCGGTCGGTGCCGCGCGAATGCCCAACAGGCAGGCCAGCACCAGCGTCACCGGATACTCGGCGACGGTGGTGAAGATCAGCGGGGCAAGCAGAGCGTTGAACGCGCCCCCCAGCACGCCGCCGACGGACATCCAGAGATAAAACTCGGTGAGGTGCTGCGTGGCGGGACGGTCCCGCGCGATTTCACCGTGGCAGACCATCGCGACCGTGAAGAAGGCCAGCAAGTGGAGCGCCATCAGCAGCGCGATCGGCTCCGTGGCCTGCATCGCCAGCAGCAGCACCAGGGCGACCAGGATGATTGGCATTGCGCGCTTTAGCAGGGCTTCCGGCAGGAGCGCGCGCCGGGCAAAAACCAGGACAAACGTCAGCAGATAGATCGCCAGCGGGATCACCCACAACAATGGCACGGCCGCGACGTCACTCGAAAGATAGGTGGTCACACTGACCATCAAGCTCGAGGGCACGAATGACAGCAGCACCCAGCGCACGCGGCGGCGAAACGTCGGCGCGGCGGAATTTGCCCCGCCCTGCTCCAGGCTGGGCGCGCCGGTGGGCGCGGCGGCCTTCGCGAAAATCACGTGCGGCGATTTCCACAACCACAGCGCGCAACCCGCCGTCAGCGCCACGAGCAAGCCGTAGCCGACCGCCCACCACCGGCTCTGCTCCGCCAGACGCCAGTGCGGTTCGACCAGCGCCGGGTACGCCACAAGCGCCAGCAAACTGCCCGCGTTGCTCGCGGCATAAAGGAAGTACGGATCAGCGGCGGCGGGATGCCCGGTGGCCGCGAACCATTTTTGGAGCAATGGACTGCTCGTGGAAACCGCGAAGAACGGCAGCCCCACAGACACCGCCAGCAACCCCAACAGCCACAGGCTGGGATTGGTATCCGTCGGCGGCGTCCAACCGTTGGGGATGGCGATGGGCAGCACGAGCAGCGGCAGCAGCAGCAGGACGAAATGCAGCGCCGCCTGTCGGCGGACACCCAGCCACCGCGTGCTCGCGTGCGCATAGGCATAGCCCACCAGCAGCGCGGCCTGGTAAAATACCAATGCGGTGTTCCAGACCGCCGGCGAACCGCCCAACAGCGGCAGCGCCATCCGCGCAAACATCGGCTGCACGAGGAACAGCAACGCCGCGCTGACAAAAATCGTGATGGTATAAAGGATCAGCAAAGTATTTCAGCCCGCAGCCTGGCGGAGGATACGGAGCAACCGGACGGCGAAGCAAGCCAGGTTCCCCTACTTCTTCTTCAACGAGGCCAGATATTCCACCAAGTCCACCAAATCCTGCGTGGACATCGTGAGTTGCAAGCCGGCGGGCATGATCGAAAGTTTGGATTGTACGCGCGATTTGATCTCGCTCTTTTTGTAACGAGTAAGAATCGCCTTGGCATCCTTCATCGCGATTTCCTCGGCGGTTTCGCTGACAATCAATCCATACGCCTCGTCGCCCGACTTGAACTCGACCTGCCATGCCTCAAAACCAAAAGAAATTCCCGCGCTTGGATCCAGCAACGCCTCATAGATCGCGTCCTTCCCCAGTTTGGTGCCGATTTCCGAGAGGGCCGGACCGAAATCCACGCCGTCGCTATTGACCTTGTGGCAGTTGATGCAGCCGACTTCCGGCCGCCGGAAAACTGCCGCGCCTTGGCCGGCGTCCCCCGGTCGTTTTACCAGTTCGGATACCGGCGGGAGCGCCTCCGCGTTCCGACCCTGGGGCAGCGGCAGCACTTGCGCGGCTTCGGCCTTGAGACCCGGCCAGCGGACCTGGTTCAATTCCATGCTGGCAGTCAACTTCAAGTCGGCGGGCAGTTTCTCCTCCCGCGCCAGCTTGATCAAACCCGCCGCACCTTCCTGGAGTTGCGCGAGTGCGCGCACCACTTGTTTTCGCAAGGCAGTTTCGCGTTTAGTTTCCGTAACGAGCGGCTGCAGCAACGGCAGGATTTTCTTGTCGCCCGTGTTCCCCAGCGCCTCGACGGTTTTCAACGCGGCGACCGGGTTGGTTCCAGTCAGGGCGTTCTTCAGGATCGTGAAATCCTGGCTGGCCAGAATCAAGCGCATCGCTGCCACGCCGCTTTCTTCCGCCGGATTCTTGAGGGCGACTTCGAGCAGGCCGGCGTTTTGATCCGGGAGGGAAAAATCCTGGACGAGCTTGACGAAATTCGGCGTGCCGCGCGTGGCTTCGAGCACCTTCAGCACCGCCGCCTTCAGGGCCGGGTTGGTGTTGACATCAACGCCCTTGAGGCGTCCGAGGGCTTCTATGGCGAGGGCGGTTTTGTCCGCCTCGGCCGGCTTGGCCGGCGGTTGTTGCGCCAAGCCCGCGGCCGCCGCCACGATCAAGCTCACCAAAAAAACTCTCTTCACAAATTAAGCGAATTATCCGTGTGACCGCGCAGCAGGCGCGTCGCACTTTCTTGCAAACCAGGTGCCTGCGCCTGGAGAAGCCCGCAGGGCTTCCACCTGAATAGCCGTGGGTGAAACCCACGGAATGCCGGCCAGTTCATCCCGACCCTGCAAGGGTCGAACTCGTCTGCTCGTCGGTGGACAATCGGGTTCAACCCCGCCGGGGTTGTTTCCTTACGGGGCCCGAACCGTGGGTTGCACCCACGGCTACTCACCTTGAAACCCTCCGGGTTTCGAGAAAGTGAGATGCGCGCCACGTCGCCAATCCCAATTTCACTTCAAACTGCTCGTGGCAATTTCCACCAATGCCGCGTCTTTCTCCGGGCCTGTGATGAAGTCGAGCGTGCGAAGGTAGTGCTCCTTATCCTTCTCAGGCGTGTTCTTGTCGGTGATGATCTTGACGATGTAGGCCGGCACGTTCGCGCCACGCGAGCGCCAGATGATGTCGCGCCCGGCGGCGGTGTTCCAATTGCCGCCAACGGCTTCCAGCCAGGCGGCGAAGAATTTGGTCTCCTGCTTGTCCGCGCCGATGCCGAGGGCTTCCAGATACCAGCGATCCTTGCCGTCGTGCTGCTGCGCGAGTTGCGCCCAGAGTTTTGGCGCTTCCGGCGAGTCATTGTGCCGCAGCGCGATGGCGCATTCGCGGCGTACGGCCGCCGAGGTGTCCCTGGCCAGCAACTTGACGTCCGCAATTACGTCGAG